>DASPSB010000277.1:0-4539 GCA_035624135.1 Candidatus Acidiferrales bacterium
CGGCCCGAGTTTCTTTTCCGCCATCCCGGAGGGATACTAGTTCTTCGGGAAAGGCCCACTGCGCGTGTCACCGACCATCCCCCCTCCAGGATATTCCCCCATGCAGCCCATCGCGACTGAACTCCGTCTCCCCACGCGCAAGGACGTGCAGGCCTTCGAGGACCGCATTTTTCGCTACCTGCGGTATTCGCTGGGCCGCAAACGAGAAGGCGCCAGCCGCGAAAACATCTATCTCGCGCTGGCCTTCGCCATCAAGCACGATCTGCTCGATCGCATGATCGAGACAGTGGAGCGCTACGAGCGCAACGACGCCAAGCGCGTCTACTACCTCTCCATCGAATATCTGTTCGGGCGCTTCCTCCGCGCCCATATGCACAATCTGGGTCTGTACGAGACCGCGCGGCTGGCCGTTCGCGAATTCGGGTACGAGCTGGACGAAATTATCAACGTGGAGCCGGACGCCGGACTGGGGACCGGTGGCCTGGGCCGGCTGGCGGCCTGCTTCCTCGATTCGCTCGCTACTCTCGGGATTCCCTGCTACGGCTACGGAATTCACTACGAATACGGAATGTTCCGGCAGGAGATCGGCAACGGCTACCAGCTCGAACGACCGGATAGCTGGCTGCGGGAGGGCATGCCCTGGCAGGTGGAGCGCATCCATCGGGCCTGCTACGTCCCGCTCTATGGCGAAGTGATCGACGGCGTGGATCGCCACGGCCGCCGCAATCCCATGTGGCTCGACTGGAAGCTGATCGCCGGCGTGCCCTACGATTTTCCGGTGGCCGGCTACGGCGGGCGCACGGTAAACATCCTGCGGCTATTTTCGGCGCGCGGCTCGGAAGAATTCGATATGTCCATTTTCAACGCCGGCGACTACATCCGCGCCGTGGAACAGAAGATCCGCGCCGAGACCATCACCAAGGTGCTGTATCCCTCCGACGCGGTGCAAGTGGGCCGCGAGCTGCGCCTGATCCAGGAATATTTCCTGGTCTTCTGCGCCATCCGCGACATCCTGGCGCGCCACCAAAGGCAGCACACCACGTTTGAGAACTTGCCGGAGAAGGTGGCCATCCAGTTGAACGACACGCATCCAGCGCTGGCCATCGCGGAGTTGATGCGCGTGCTCGTGGACCACCACGAGATGCCCTGGGAGCGTGCCTGGGAAATCGCCTACCGTGTGTTCGGCTACACGAACCACACGCTAATGCCCGAAGCGCTCGAAACCTGGCCCGTCTCCACGCTCCAGGCCGTGCTGCCGCGCCACCTTCAGATCATCTACGACATCAACCAGAGATTTCTGGACGATGTGACGCAGCGCTTCCCCGGAGAGAGTAGCCGCATCCGGCGCATGTCGATCATCCAGGAGGGCGAGGTGAAGCAGGTGCGCATGGCGCATCTGGCCATCGTGGGCAGCAAATCCGTCAACGGCGTTTCCCGGCTGCACTCGGACCTGGTGCGAACGCATCTGGTGCCCGATTTTGCCGCTATGTACCCGGAGCGCTTCAACAATAAGACAAACGGAGTGAGCCATCGGCGCTGGCTGCTGTTTGCCAATCCGGAACTGGCCGGGCTGATTACTCAGGCCCTCGGAAGTGCCTGGATCGCCAACCTCGGCACCCTGCGTGCTCTTGAAAACTTCGCCGGCGATGGCTCCTTCCAACGCGAATTCCTGCGCGTGAAGCAGGTCAACAAAGACCGTCTGTCGGCGCTGATCAAAGAGATGTTGCAGGTGACCACGAATCCGGCCTCGCTATTCGACGTACAGGTGAAGCGCATCCACGAATACAAGCGGCAACTGCTGAACGTGCTGCACATCATCCATCTCTACCTGCGCGCCGCGGAAGACCGCCGCGTGGACGCCGTCCCGCGCACATTCGTCTTTTCCGGGAAGGCGGCGCCGGGCTACCAGACAGCAAAGCTGATCATCAAGCTCATCCACAACGTAGCCAACGTGGTAAACCGGGACCGGCGCGTGCGCGACCTGCTGCGCGTGGCCTTCCTGCCCGACTATCGCGTGACGCTGGCCGAGCGCATTATGCCTGCGGCGGACCTGAGCGAGCAGATTTCCACGGCGGGGATGGAGGCCAGCGGCACCGGGAACATGAAGCTGGCCATGAACGGAGCGCTGACCATCGGCACGCTCGACGGCGCGAATATCGAAATTCTGGAAGAGGTCGGCGCCGAGAATATGTACATCTTCGGCCTCACTGCGGATCAGATCGAAGGCTATCGCCGGGCCGAGAATTACCGTCCGCGCGAGCTCTACGAGAAAGATGCCACCATCCACCGTGTCATGGACGCGCTCGGTGGCAACCTGTTCTGTCCGTTTGAGCCCGGGCTTTTCCAGCCGTTGTTCCGTTCGCTGGTGGAGGGAATCGATCCCTATTTTCATCTGGCTGATTTTTCGTCGTACCTGGCGGCCCAGGAACGCGCCGCGAACGACTACACCGACCGGCCGGGCTGGGCGCGAAAAGCCATTCTCACGGTGGCGCGCATGGGAAAATTCACCAGCGACCGCACCGTCTCGGAGTACGCAAAGGAAATCTGGGGCGTCGAACCGGTACTGGACTAGCTGTGCGCTTGCTGGATTGTCCTAGATGTATCCCAATCCCGCCAGGCGATCGTGAATGATCTTGTTTTCCTCTGCGTCGGGACCGGACATCTGTTTTTCGGCGCCGGCCACGAGCGATCGGCCCTGCATAGACGGCGGGATTTCGTAGCCCGCCAGATCGAGCAGCGTGGGGGCGATGTCCAGCAGCTTCGCGCCCCTGTACTCGCCGCGCAGAGGGCAGTTAGGTGCCGCGAGCAAAAACATGCCGAATTGCGCGTGATTGCACGCGTCCGGCCCCGTATCGTTTTCCTGCACGTGCAGCCGCCCGTAGCCCACACTGCCGATCGAACGCCAGGCAAGCGCCCCGAAATGGACCACCAGATCGGGCGCAACGTTGCGAACCTGTTTATAGATTTCCTCGGGTTTGAACACCAGCGAGCCGAGCGGTTTCCCCTTGTCGTCTTCGAGCGCTTCAAATTTAGCTTTCAACTCATCGCGGAATCGTTCGTAATCCTCCTTCGCAATCACTCCCTGCGGCTCCCGGCCTTGTACATTGATGAAGACACGGGCGTAGTAGCCGCCTTCGCTCCACACTTTCGTCTTCGCCCAGTTGACGGTGAGTTTTGTCAGCGGAGTAACCTGCTTGGGCTGCTCGTCGAGAACGAGCAAACCCTCGCGCATGAGCCATTCGTTCACCACAAACCCGCCATCCAGCCGCCGTGCGCCGTGGTCGCTCACCAGCAGCACGATGGTCTCCTCGTCGAGCATTTCCAGCACTTCGCCCACCTGCGAATCAATCCACTGGTAATACTCGGGAATCACCTTTTGGTACGGATTGCCGGGCACGTGCTGCACGTGCTGCGGGTCGTAGCTGTCCCAAAAGCCGTGATGGACACGGTCCATGCCGATATCCACGTACTGGAAGTAATCCCAGGGCTGGTTGCGGAGCAGCCATTTCACCGCGGTCCACTGTTTGCGGCTCATCTCGAAAATGGCGTGCTTCAGCCAGTCTTTCTTGTCGGTTCGGAAGCCTTCGACGTCCACTTCATAGTGGCCGGTGAGTTCGTGGAGCTTCTGTTTGATTTCCGGCGGGTAGGTGAATTCGTCCTTCGTGGTGTCCGGCGTCAGAAAGCAGCCGACGCTGATGCCGTTGATTTTCCGCGGCGGGAATCCGGGAGGCACTCCGATGAGGATCGATTTCTTGCCTTCACGCGCCACCTGGTCCCACATGGCAAATGCGGTAATGGACCTGGAATTGGCAAAACCCAGGCCGCTGTAAGAAAAATCGGTGCGGTTGCGAAAACCATACACGCCGAGTGAGCCGGGATCCTGGCTGGTGGACATGCACATCCACGCGGGAACGGTGATGGGAGGGACGACGCTTTCCAGCGCTCCCCAGACGCCGGCGTCCATCAGGCGCCGGATATGGGGGAGCCGCTCGTCGTGGAAGATGATTTCGGGTGCGCAGCAGTCCAGCCCCAGGATGCAGATTTTCATCGTTCGGCTCCCCTTCGCCCGGGCGCCCGGATCAGCCGAGCAGCGATTTTCCTTCCATCGCCGGATGCGGCGCAACGCCGAAGTGCGCGAGGATGGTGGGCGCGAGGTCGCGGATGTCCGCGCGGCCGGGGACGGCGGCGCGGTTCATCAGCAGAATACCGGGGACGGCGAGCGGGTCAATGATGTGGTCGCCGCTCCAGCGCCGCAAATTGTCCTCGAACACGCCGTGCGGCATGCCGCCAAGTGCCGTTTGCCAGGAGACGCGGTAGCCGGGAGCGTAGTTCACCACCAGATCGGGCGCTTCGCCGGCATAGGCGCCGGAATAAATTTCATCTGCCCGGGAAACGCTTTGGATGGCGGTGCACGAAACGGCGGGGTCGGCCAGCCCCGTCAGCCCCTCGATAATCGCATTCCGCACGCGTTCCGCGTCGCCGTCTTCACCCACGATGCCGTCGCGCTCGCGGCCGCGTTTGTTCAGATAGATTCCGGAG
>DASPSB010000322.1:0-7996 GCA_035624135.1 Candidatus Acidiferrales bacterium
GCGTTGAATGACCCCGTGCTTTTGTTCAGCAACTGGAGCACGCCGACGATTTCCTCGTTATTGTTCCGGATCGGGTGGCATAGAACGGAGCGGGTCAGAAATCCTGTTTTCTGGTCGGCGGCGCGGTCGAAGCGCGTGTCCTGGTAGGCGTCGGCGATATTCACCGTCTGCCCGTGCGTGGCCACCCATCCCGCCAGTCCCTGATTGATGGGCATGCGGATTTCCTGCTGCTCGAGACCCAGGCCCACCAGCGACCAGATCTCCTGCCGCTCCTTGTCAACCAGAAACACCGTCGCGCGCTTCGCGCCCGTCTGCCGCGTCGCCAGCCGCAAAATAATGTTGATCAGTTCCGCCAGGTCGATCGTCGAGTTGAGCGATTTCGTCACCTCGATGATGCCTTGCAGCTCCGCCATTGCTCCCCGGCGTTCGCTCGAGGCCAGCGCCACTCCCGCGTACCGGCTGTAAAGCTGCAATACGCTCTGCGTCGCTTCGTCCAGCGGCCCGCCCGCCGCAATCTCCAGGGCCGAACCGGAAACCCCGTCTCCAGGCAGCGCGCACGCCCATCGGTTCCCTTCCGCCTTCCCCGAGGGAGAGGCGGCGAGAGCGTTGCGAATGAACGCCGCGTCCGCTTCCGAAAGCGCTCCGGCCTGCTGCCAAACTGCCGGAGCCCCGTCCTGTAACCGCCACAGCCGCGCGCCCGGCATGCCGAACTGGGTCTGCGCCGTCTCCACGACGCGGCGCGAGAGCTCCGCCGGATCGCATTCCGCGTCCAGTTGGGCCAGCGCTTTGGTGAGCCGCTCCATCCAGGCCTGCGCGCCGCTCGTGGAAGGCGCACTCATGCACTGGCTCCGCGATAATTGACTACGAGCAGGGTCATATCGTCGCTCTGGGAGGCTCCGCGCGTAAACTCTCGCACCACTGACTGGATTTTCGCAAGCAACTCTTCCAATGTCTTGCCCGGCTCCCCTTTCAGCAGGTCGCGAAGCCGCGGCTCGCCGAAGAATTCACCATCCGGATTGGCCGCCTCCGTGAATCCGTCCGTGTAGATCAGCACGATGTCGCCCGGCGAGAGCTTCACCTTCGACGTGTGGAATTCCGCAAAGTCGAACATGCCCAGCGGGAAGCTCTCCGAGGCCAGAGGGTACACCTGCCCCGAAGCCGTGCGCACCAGCGGAGGAACGTGGCCCGCGTTCACATACTCAAAATTTCCCTCGCTGTCGAGCGAGCTCAAGAACACCGTCGCGTAACGCTCGATTCCCGACCGTTCGTACAGGTACCGGTTGATGCGCATGGCCAGTTTCGCCGGGTCTAGATCGAAGCCCGACGCGGTGGCCACGATCCCCTGCAGCATCGACGCCAGCAGCGCCGCCGCGATCCCTTTTCCCGCCACGTCCGCCACCACGAACCCGTGTTTGTCTCCAGGCAGCTCCAGCACGTCGAAGTAATCTCCGCCCACCGAGAGGCAGGCCAGGTTCCATCCCGCCACCTGGAAGTGGGGCGCCTGCGGAAACGACTTTGGCAGCAATTGCTGTTGCAGGTCGCTGGCAATTTCCAGCTCGTGGCTCATCCGCTCCATCTGCCGCGCTGCCGTGAACAGCCGAGCGTTTTCAATCACCGTCGAGGCTTCAATCGCCAGCGAACGCAGCACCGCGCGGTCCAGGTCCGAGAACGCCGCCGCCGGCTGGTGGCTGTCCAGATAGAGAACGCCCAGCAGTTCCGACTGCTGTCCCGCCGAGGTCGTGTCCAGCGAATCCGCCATGCGCATGCGTTCGAGCGGCAGCGCCACCACGCTATGGATTTGCAGCCGCACCACGCTGGCCTGGGCCTGCCATTGCGTCTCGTCGCCCGTGTCGGTGACGATCAGTTCGCGCCGCGACGCCGCCACCTGCCGCAGCACGCTCTGCGAAATCTCCACCGATTTCGCCTCGATCGTCGTGCGGTGCGCGTCGCGCGCCACTGTGGCCGCGAATTCTCCGCTTGAATTCAGCATCACCAGCACGCCGCGCTCCGTGTGCGTCACGCGCACCGCCGCGTCCACCACCGAGCCGAGCACGTCCTCCAGCGAAAGGCTCGAATGCAGCGCCCGCGCCACGTCCAGCAGCACGCCGAGGTGATAGAGGTCGCGCGAGGGCGTGTCCGCCGATGCCGCCGTTTCCACCCGCTCGATGATTTCGTCGAGGGAGGCCTCTTCACCGGCATAGACGATCCGGAACGAATCGGGGACTCCGAAGTCAATCGTGTCCTTCGGCTTGAGCTCGTGGCGCTCTACTTTCTCGCCGTTCACTCGCGTGCCGTGGCGGCTCTGCGCGTCAAGCAGCAGGAAGCGGCCGTCCTCGAACACGATCTGCGCCTGCTGCCGGCTGATGCGGTTGTCGCGCAGCGTCAGCTCGTTGCCCGCCTGCCTCCCGATGCGGAAGGGCAGCTTTCGCACGGCAAGCTCCTGCCGGGCGCCGCTCGGGTCCACGAGGATCAATCGGGGAGTCCGGTGCATGATGATTCCGCGCCTCTCCAGGCCTCGTTCGAAGCTCACGCCTTCCGCCTGCCGACGACGCAGGGCGTGGAGGCCGTGCCCCCCTCGGACGGGTCGAATTGGGTGCGGAGACACGCAAATGGTAGGCAAAACCCGGCCAGAAGTAAAGGAAACAGGAACCGATTCGGAAGGAAAGAGCGCATCGTGGTCGGATGCAAAGAGGCAGAGAGGCAAGGAATCAGGGAGGCATTGAAGCGGCGATGCAGGACACGATCTTCGACTACGCTCCCGCCTACGCCGAGGCTTAGGCGGGCTGGCCGGCCATCAAGATTGGCGGGCTGGCGCTACGAAGGAGGTCGCGTTCCGCTGCATGGCTACCCACCCGCGACGGCTTTTTTACGCGCTTCCCAGGCGCTGCTCAGACGACGCACCGTCTCGCGCAGCCGCACGGCTAGGTCCGCGATGGTCTCCAGCCGCGGCACCGCGTCCTGCGGAAGCCACTTGCGGCGATGCAGGAGCATTTCCGCATTGCCCAGGATTCCGGTGAGGGGATTGTTCAACTCGTGACGCAGCAGCGAACCAAAGTCGGCGGACTCTTCTGTTTCTGCCGCCTCCACGCGTTCGAGCAGTCGCCGCGCCGCCAGCAGCCGCCGTTCGATGAGCGCAGCAGCGAGCTCCAGGAACTCTTCTTCCTCGGGAACGCAGTCTGTGGTCCCCGCCACCACCAGCACGGAAAGTTCGCGCGCCTCTTCCGGACTCACGGCTGCAACTACGGGAGCATACCGCGCCAGCTCGCGCGCCACGGCCCGCACGTCCAGGCCGCCGATGATCTTCGAGTCCAGAAAGATGGCGCCCGGCAGCAGCCGTTCGACCAGCCGGCGCGCCTGTTGCAAGGTCGCCGCCTGACGTACCTCGCACCGCGCCGGACCCTCGGCAAGCCATCCGCCAATCCGCTCGGCGCATCGCTCGTCGGTAGAAATCACCAGCACGATGGATGGGCGCGTCATCCTGATTCATCCGCAGCCGCCAACCGCCCCTGGCGGGGCCGCAGGCTGATTGCGCCGGCGGCTGAGCGACCGAGCACTCTTCGCACCGTTTCGATCAATTCTTCGACAAGAAACGGTTTGGCCAGATACGGCAGGCCGTCGCGCTCGACGAATTCGAGCGTGCGCGGCCGCATCGTGTCTCCGGTGATGAACAGCACGCGGTCGCGGCTGGTTCGCCCGCGGCGCACGGCCTCTTCGTATAGCGCCTGGCCGTCGAGCTTGGGCATTTTCAGATCGCAAATCAGCAGGTCAAATTCTTCGCCGGTGATGCGTTCCAGCGCCTCGATGCTATCGAGTAGGGAAACCACCTCGTGACCCTCCTCGCGAAGCACATCCGCGACCAGGTTCGCCACGGTGGCCTCGTCTTCGACGATCAGGACGCGCCGGCGCTCGACGGGAAGAGCCAGCGCCACAGGACGTTCGAACGACGCGGCAGAGGCTGCTGCACTCGGCTTGCTCGGGGCTTTCTCCAGCAGGGGCGCTGCGCGCAATTCGACGATGAACGTCGCTCCTCGTCCCGGTTCGCTTTCCACGCTCACCACGCCGCCAAGCTCGCGCGCGATGGCCTGCACGATTGAGAGGCCCAGTCCGGTCCCGATGCCGACCGGTTTGGTGGTGAAAAACGGTTCGAAGATCCGCGGCAGGATTTCGCGCGGAATTCCCGGGCCATCGTCGCGCACCTCCAGGCGCACAATGCGCCGCGCTCCGCGCCGGATCGAGCGCGTGCGCACCTCGATTTCCCCGTGGCCAACGCCGCTTTCCACCGCCTGCTCCGCGTTGGTGAGCAGATTCAGCACCAGTTGGTGCATCTGCTGAGCATCCGCGAAGACCGCTGGCAGTTCCGGCTCGAGGTCCAGCGAGAGGTGGATGTTTTCAAGCCGCAGCTCGTAATTCCGAAGGGCCTGCGTCTGCTTCACGATTTCGTTCAGTTGAATGCGGCGGTGCGTCGGCTTTTCCTCGCGCGCAAACAGCAGCAGATTGCGCACGATGGCGCTGGCGCGTTGCGCTTCGTCGAAAATCCGGCGGATTTCCTCGCCGTGCGCTCCTGCTCCTCCCGCGTGCCCCAGCAGCAGTTGCGCGTAACCCACGATGCTGGTCAGCGGGTTGTTCAGCTCGTGCGCGATTCCGGAGATGAGCTGTCCCAGCGCCGCCATTTTTTCCGTTTGCGGAAGCCGCGAGCGCAGCAGCCGTTCGCCCGCCGATTCCCGGTAGAGTTCGAGCCAGCCGAGCCGCTCGCCCTCCTCGCTGCGCACCGGCCGTGCAAAGCGTTCCAGCACGCGAGGCGCCGGGAGTTCCAGCTCCACTTCGTCCCACGCGACCTCGTCGCCGCGCCGCTGGATTTCGCGCCAACGCGCCTCCGCTCCCCGGGCGTCGCGGAAATTGCCTCGAACTGCGGCGAGCAAATCCTCGAACGTTTTGATCCGCCCCATCCAGCCCGGCTCGATTCCCAGCAGCGCCGGCAGCCGCGCATTGGCTAGCCGCACGCGCCCATCCGGTTCGAGCAGAAGCACGCCGTTCTCCATCGAATCCAGCAGCGCGCCCAGCCACTGTTCGCGCACGCGTGCCTGGCTGATGCGCCGCTCTTCCGCCAGAAGCAAGGCGGCAACCGGCGCGAGCAACTCCAGCCGTTCGCGCTCCGGCCGGCCCGGGGAGCCGCCCGGCAAGCCGGCCAGCAGCAGGCCGAGCGCCTCGCCCCGGGCTTCCAGCGGGATCACCAGCAGACTGTCCAAGCTTTCGAAAGGAAATGGCACACTTGCGTCGGAGGCTGCCGGCGCTTCGCTGGATATCTCGCGGCGTTCTTCGAGCGCCGCCCGCCAGATGGGCACGAAACTTTCATGGCCCAGGGCAGCCTCCGTCCCTGCCGGCCCATCGACCGCCGCGAACGAGACTCCGCGGCCTCTCAACGCGCCTCGCGCTATGGCTACAAACACTGCGCCGCTCGATTTACGCGCGTGCGCTGCCAGCCGCCGCAGGATTCCCGATTCACCTTCGGCCAGCGATTGGACCAAATCCGACCAAGCAACAAACGGCTCCTGCGCGCCCACATGTTTTTCGCCCTCGGGCTGAGGCCACGATCGTAGTTTTTTCGGCGGCATCACGTTTGTTCTACAGTCCCAGCCGCAGAACCAGGTAGCTCGAGACGAGCGCACTCACAATCGCCATCAGATACTCCAGCGGCGCCCTCATCCGTCTCAAGATTTGAAGACCGCTTCTGGCGTGCATGGTTTTTCGATCCGGCCGCTCGCGCTTGCGCCTCCAGGCCGCCGAGTCCGTATGTTCGGCGCGCCAAGGCAGCTCGGAGCGTTCCTGGCACACTCCTGCACAACAATGTCCAGCACGCAGCAGCTAACATCGGCAAATACAGCAGGATGGAAGATGGCGCCTCAGGGATGAGACAGCTGGAGTTCCGGAACGGGAGAATCCTTCCCGGATTGGGAGAAGGCCACTCCTCTCCCTCTAGCTCAGCGTCGCGAACTCCAATTCATTTCTCAGGAGCCGGTCGAAGAGTATTGACGGAGACCGCGGTTCCAGGCAAGAAGCAGCAGGCCGAGGCAGGCCGCCGCCACCGCGGGCGCCAGCGGAGCAAAATCGTGGAGTTCGCGGCGGCCCAGAAGGTGCGCGCTCGGATAAAAGCTGGCGAACGCGAACGGGATAAGCCAGCTCAGCACGAATTGGATCCATTGGCTGTAGATCGACAACGGATAGCGGCCGAAGGCGATCAGATTCCACACGGGTGGATGGATGCCGATGCGGTCTTCGAACCAGAACGAGACGCAGCTCAGCATCATGAAGAAGCAAGTGTAGATCACACCACCGCAAATGCCGTAGAGCACGAGCAAGGCGATGTCCGCCGCCGTCCAGACGTATCCCATGCGGTGGGCCGCCCACCACACGGCCAGAGCGCCCGTCGCAACCTCGTGGAGAGATTCGATTCGAAAGGCTTCGAATACTACCTGGTAGAGCGACGAAACGGGGCGCAAAAGGACGCGGTCGAATTTCCCTTCGATGATGTAGTTGTTCCCGAACTCGTAGATGTTCGGGCTGAAGACGTTGAAGATGCCGAACGGGATCAGGCCGAACCCGTAAAGAAAAAGCGCCTGCTCCAGGCTCCAGCCGCGCAACTGGGAAATGTTCGTGAACAGCACCAGCAGGAAGCCGAAGGCAAAGAGCGTGGCCACAATGCTGGTGGCCAGGCCGATCAAAAAATCGCCGCGGTACTCGACTCGCGCCTTTGCGTAATTCGCGAAGTAGGCGGCCAGCAATTGTAGGTGGCGCCGCACGCTATCCTCCGTGGATCGTTATCTTGCGGATGGACGTGCGCCACCACAATGCGCCCAACCACGCAAGCGCCGCCGCCCAGACCCACTGCACCACGAGCAGCAGGGCCGCTTCGCTCATCGAGATCTTGCCCAGATAAATCTGCAGCGGAGTGTAAGCGATGTGCTCGAACGGCAGCCAGGCGCAGATTGTTTTCGCCCAGCCGGGGAAGAAGCTGATGGGGATCAGCACGCCGGAAAGCAGCTCCATGAGCCAGAACTTCGCGCGAATCAGCGCCAGAATGGAGGTGAGATGGATGGCGCACGTGCCGATGAGAAAGTTTATGCCGCCCACGATCACAAAACTTCCCAGCGCCGCGGCGCAAAACAGGGCGAGGTGCGCGACGCTCGCGGGCGCGCGCACGGGAAACAGCAAAATCACGAGCAGCGCCGTAGGCGCCGTCAGCAGCAGCAGCCGGAATGTGGATTCGCCCGCCGCGCGCGACATCCACATGCCTTGCACCGAAAGCGGCCGGATCAGCTCCATGGCAATTTTGCCTTCGAGCACTTCGTAGGACATCTCCTGGTCCACTGTGTTCCAGTAAAACGAACGTAGAATCCAGCCCACGGAGACGTAAGTGAGAATCTGGCGGAGGTCGTAGCCGGCGATAGCGCCGCTGGAGTTGCGGAAGACCGCGGACCAGATGAAGTAGTACACGGTGACGTTGATCAGGTAGGTGAAGATTCCGGTGAAGTAGCGGAGACGGAATGCCAGGATATTCACAAACCCGATGTGCGCGCACTCCAGATAGGGCGCCAGCCTGTTCATTGCAGGCTGACCTCGCGCAGAGCCTCGCCCGCGTAGATGCGCTTCACAACGTCTTCAATCGATTCGTCTTCGATCACCAGGTCGCGCACCTCGACGCGACTCAGCACCTGCCGCACCAGGTCGCCGGTGTCCACGCGCGTGCGGTCGAAGCGCACGCGGCAGGTCAATTCGTCCACGGTTTCCATTTGCAGGCCGTCGATGGGCAGCGACCGAAGCCGCGCGCACGAGTGCGCGTCGCGCATCACGAACTTCACCTGCTTGGTGCGCAGCAGCCGCTGCTTCAGCAGGTCGAGCGGGCCGTCGTAGAGCAGCCGGCCGTGGTCGATGATGATGATGCGGCGACAGAGCGCCTCGATATCGTCCAGGTCGTGTGTGGTGAGCAGGACCGTGGTCC
>DASPSB010000339.1:0-9710 GCA_035624135.1 Candidatus Acidiferrales bacterium
ACGCGCGTCAGGATCTGGATTACGCTCAGCACGTCGTGTTCGGTAGGAGCATACGCGGCCACTGCTCGTCCACCCCCTGACCCCGCGCCCGCCAATCCTGCTCCTCCCGTTCCAGCCCCAGTACCCCCGCTCCCGCCTCCCGACCCACCAACGCCCGGGCCGCCGCTCGCTCCCGCACCGACTCCGCCGCCTCCAACTCCTGTTCCAACTCCTCCTCCGGCGCCGGTGCCACCGCCACCTCCCGGAAATCCGCCGCCAACGGTCGCTCCCGGGCCCACGAGTTCTTCGCCGAGAGAGCCGCCGTAATATCCGCCCGCACCGCCGCTGCCTGCGCCGGCTTCCTCTCCGCTCTGCGCCACGCCTTCCGCCGCCGCAATCATCTGCAGCAACCGTTTCGGGTCGGCCATGACAGATCGCAAATCGCCCGAAAGCAGGCTTCCCTGCCCCTCGTCCGACGAGAGCACACTCGCCACGACGGGGTTTACAAAGGACCGCGCGTCAAGCCCGCCCTCCGGCCCGTAAACGACCCCGCCTCCTGTTCCGCCACCCGGTCCGCCGCCGGGCAGCGGTACGGACCCGTCCGAGGCCACGTAGCGAATTTCATTCACTTTGATTGCGGAATGTTCGCCCTGTCCCAGCGCCGTTTTGAGCTGCTCGCCAAGCTGCGGATTCTTCGTCCCGCTGGCCGTGAACGCGCCCGCAAACCGCCGCACGTCCTCGAGTGACGCGTGATGCGCGAAGAAGATGCTGGCTATCCCTCCCGCCGCGAGCATCTCCGCGAATCCCTTCTCCACGGCGCTCATATCAATGGGCGTCCCACCCACCAGCAGCTTCGTTCCCGAAACTCCCAGCGTCAGCCCGCCCGTCCCGCTCAAAGGAAGCGCGGTCTTCAGGTCCGTGAAGGTCGTATTGAGCTGCGCCGTAGTGCGCTGGTGGTCGAAACCATACATGCGCGCGGACTTCACCAGCAGATTCAGGCTGCGCAGGAAGGCGCGGGCGGCGCTTACTTGGGCATCTTCAGCCATGGTTCCGCGGAAAACCCGATGTGCGGGCTGCGATGCGCCTTCCGGCCTAGGGTCCGCTGGATTCGGAAAGGTAAGTGGCCGGGGGCGGGCGCCCGCCGATTCGATACTCGTCTAGCCGCAAGTCTATGCGCGCGCAGGGCCGAGCGAAAGATTCCAGTGCACACGCTGCACCGTAATGATAAAGCGCGAACGTACAGTGCCTTCGACTGGCCTCTCGAACAGGAAACCTGTACCCCAGAGCCCGCTTCCCGCTTTGGGTTTGGCAGGTTGAGGGGTGATAAGCTACCCTCCTTCGCGCATCGGCCGGAGCCGAGACGTAAACATGCAGCGTCCCCGCGGAGTCACATTGCTCGCCATCCTCGCGCTTGTAGTTGCCGGCTCCAACCTGTTTACTGGCGCGATGCTGGTCACAGGCAACCTCACATTTGACCAGCTATTCGGCCCGATTCCCGACCTCGGCGAAATGCAAGAAAAATTCGAGCACTTCATGAAGTTCACCTTCTTGATGGCGAGCGTGGTGATTCTCTGCATCGGATTGGGCCTGCTCGGCCTTCGGAATTGGGCGCGCATCACCATGCGCGTGCTCGCCGTCCTCAGCCTGCTCGGCGCACTCATCTCCATGGGACAGGCATTCATGGACAAGCAGGCAGGCAGATTTCTCTTCTCCGCCATTCTTGGCGGCGTTTACTACTGGGCCTTCCACTATCTCGGTCTCAAGCCCATCCGCGCCGCCTTCCTACCCCCTCCCCCAACTGGAAGCGCGGTTCCCCCCTCGGATTCGTCTGGTCCGGACTCGGCCGGCTAGCATCCCTCGTCGGCTCGCCTCTTCTGGCACGGCCGCGACTATCTATTAACTATGATTAATACTCCGCTTGAATTCTGCTTTACATCTGTTAGTAAGCCGTATTACCCTAACGGCTGGTTCATTCTCCAGGCCGGTTGGGATGGGCCATCTGAGCGGGGCTCCCCCTGGCGCTCTGTAACCTGGGTTTCATGCTCTGGGGTTAGGATGACTGGCTCCCCGCCTGCCTGGGGATTTTCGGCATGAAAACGACACTCATCAATCGCGTTCCGCTGCTCTGCCTGGCCGCGCTCGCCTGCTGCGCGGCCCAGCCGGATTCTGTATTCGCGCAGTCCCCCTGGAGCTATTTCACTCCGCTTCCTTCCGGCCCAGGCTCCGCGGACCAGCAGGCGCTCGCCGCGCCTCCGCTGCAATCGCCCGCGCCGGATGCGCCGCAAGACTCTTCAGCCGGGCAAACCACCTCGCAATCGAACCCTCAACCGCAATCCGATTCGGATCCGGCCGGCACCGGTCCACTCACTCTTTTCCCCCACTCGGAATCGAGCCGATATTGGATATCGGGCCAAGCAAACGTGGTTTTCCAGTGGCATCCAACCTTTCCGGCGAGCTACAGCGGGCCAAACAGCCTCAGCGCGCCCGCGCAGAGCGCCACGACCCACATCCTGACCCTTTACACCGGCTACGAACTCACGCATACGACGGAAGTGATTGCCGACTTGGAATACGCAACCGGCGGCGGCATCGGCACCGCGTTCGGTCTTGCTGGTTACACGAATCTGGATTCCGTGCGGACGGTGCAAGGCGTTCCGCTCGCCGAGACGCCCTATCTCGCCAGGTTCATCCTCCGGCAGATGATTCCTCTCAGCGACCAGCGCGTCGCGGCCGACCGCGATCCGCTGCATCTGGCCACATCCGTCCCCGTGCGCCGGCTCGAAATCCGCTTCGGAAAATTCGACCTCGCCGACTTCTTTGACCTCAACAGTTGGGGCAGTGACAGCCATCTCCAATTTCTGAATTGGACCATCGACAACAATGGCGCCTGGGACTATGCCGCCAACACGCGCGGTTACACCGATGGCGCAATGCTCGAATATTACGACCACTGGTTCGCGGCGCGGTTTGCCGAAGTGCTCGAGCCAAAGCTCGCCAACGGCATTTATCTCGACGCCGACGTCGCGCGCTCCCGCTCCGCGAATCTGGAGCTGGAAGCCCACGGGAACCTGATCGCTCACCGCCGCGGCGCGGTCCGCCTGCTGAGCTATCTGAATCAGGGGAACATGGGGAATTATGAGGAAGCCATCCATGACTTCCTCGACGGCCTCACGCCCACACCCAATATCATCTCCACGCGCCGCGAGGGCCGCCACAGATATGGCTTCGGTCTGAATTTCGAGCAGCAGATCACCTCACGCGTTGGCGTCTTCGGCCGGCTGGGTTGGAGCGATGGCCGCAACGAGTCGTTCGCTTACACCGAAGACGATCGTACCTTTCAGCTCGGCGCGTTCGCCGAGGGCGCTTGGTGGCATCGGCAGAATGACCGCGCCGGAGTCGCCTTCGTCGCCAATGGAATCGTCGCTGCGCATCAGCAATACCTTGCGCTAGGCGGTCTCGGCTTTCTGCTCGGCGATGGCGCCCTCACCTACGGCCCGGAGAAAATTTTCGAGGGCTTCTACACCGCGCACCTCTGGCGCGGCTTCTTCGCCGCGTTAGACCTGCAGCACCTCAACAACCCCGGCTACAACCAGGCCCGCGGCCCCGCTACGGTCACTACCCTCCGTTTCCACACCGAATTCTGAAGTGGCGCAGCCACTTCTGCCTGCCCTGACTCAGGAAGGGGCTGCGCTCCTCGCCATCTCTCATCACCGGCTTGCCCTCACACCTGTCCAGCTATTCCTTCCCCTGCTCGCTTCAAATCACGCCGGACCCAGGCCACTTGCCGCGCGGCCCTTTGCTCCCGCTCGCCACTAGCCACTCGCCACCAGCCACTGTCTTTGTAATACAATCGCCTCATGCGCCTCCTCCTCGCACTTTGGCGCGCCATCCAGACCTTTCTCGTTACGCTGTGGCGCGTTACGCGACAGCTTTTCCACGAGGTTGCCGGCGCCGCATTCCTCCTCCTCGCCCTCGGCGGCGCGCTTTCCACCTGGCGCTACTGGCGCTCGCTTCCGCCGGGCGCGCACGCACCTTCCCAGTTCTGGGCCGTCGGCTTGGCCGCATCCTTTACCCTCATGATGGCCGCGTTTTCCATTTCATCCTTCCGCAGTGCGCGCCGCGTCCGCTGAGTTCGGTGATGAGTAAATCCTCCACCCCGCCCGGCACCGGAACCGAACGCAAAGAAGAATTTCGTACGCTCTCGGGGCTGCCGCTCCAGCGCCTTTACACACCCGAAGACATCGCCGCAACCGAACCCGAATATTCTGTCGGCTATCCTGGCGAGTTCCCCTTCACTCGCGGCGTTTATCCCACCATGTATCGCGGCCGCCTGTGGACCATGCGGCAATACGCCGGCTTCGGCACCGCCGCCGAGACCAACCGCCGCTTCCGCTATCTGCTCGAACGCGGCCAGACCGGCCTTTCCGTCGCGTTCGATCTCCCCACGCAAATCGGCCTCGATAGCGATCACACGCTCGCCCTCGGCGAAGTCGGCCGCGTCGGCGTGGCCATCGATTCGCTCGAAGACATGCTCGCCCTCTTCGACTCGATCCCGCTCGACCGCGTCTCCACTTCGATGACCATCAATTCGACCGCCGCGATCCTCCTCGCGCTCTACGTCGCCGTCGCCAAACGCCAGGGCGCCGACGTCCGCCGCCTCGCCGGCACTGTGCAAAACGATGTCTTGAAGGAATACATCGCCCGCGGCACCTACATTTATCCCGTCAAATCCGCCATGCGCATTGTCACCGACATGTTCGCTTGGTGCCGCGCGGAAACGCCCAACTGGAACGTCATCTCCATCTCCGGCTACCACATCCGCGAGGCCGGTTCGACCGCCGACCAGGAGGTCGCCTTCACCCTAGGCAACGCCATCGCCTACGTGCAGGCCGCCGTGGACGCCGGGCTCGCCGTGGACGAGTTCGCGCCCCAGCTATCCTTTTTCTTCAACGCGCACAACGACCTTCTCGAAGAAGTCGCCAAGTACCGCGCCGCCCGCCGCCTTTGGGCTCGCATCCTCATCGAACGATTCCACGCCCGCGATCCGCGCTCCCTGCTCTTGCGCTTCCATGCCCAGACCGCCGGCTCCTCGCTCACCGCCCAGCAGCCGGAAAACAATCTCGTCCGCACAGCCATTCAGGCCCTCGCCGCCGTGCTGGGCGGCTGCCAATCGCTGCACACCAACGCGCTCGACGAAGCTCTCGCGCTTCCCACCGAACAGTCCGCACTCCTCGCCCTCCGCACGCAGCAGATCATCGCCCATGAATCCGGCGTCGCCAACACCATCGACCCGCTCGGCGGCTCCTACGCCATCGAAGCCCTCACCAACGAAATCGAGCGCCGCGCCTCCGATTACCTGGCACGCATCGACGCGCTCGGCGGAATGCTCCCTGCCATCGAGCAGGGCTACGTGCAGGCCGAAATTCAGCGCGCCGCCTACGAATATCAAATGGCCGTCGAACGCCGCGAGCAAATCGTCGTTGGCGTCAACAATTTCCAGGCGGAAGACTCCGCGCCCATTCCCCTGCTGCGCATCGACCCGGAAATCGAACGCGCCCAGGTCGAACGTCTGCGCGCCCTGCGCGCCCGCCGCGACTCCGTCAAAACACAGGCCGCGCTCGCCCAAGTCGAACGACGCGCCCGCTCCTCCGAAAATCTCATGCCCGCCGTCCTCGCCGCCGTCGAAGCCTGGGCCACTGTCGGCGAAATTGCCGACGCTCTCCGCCGCGTCTTTGGCGAGTATGAAGAATCCGTCGTCGTCTGACTTCGCAGCACAGCCACTCCTGGCTGTGCGCCTTTCTCTTCTCACTCACCAGCCATAACCATGACCACGAATCCCAAACTGCCAACCCTCCGCCCCGGCGAAATTCGTTACCCCAAACGTGTCGTCACCACTGCCGACGCCGTGCGCTTTATCGACGATGTCGGCTACTGTCTGCTTTTCCCGCTGAAAAACCTGCCCCTTCCCTCGCTCTATTTCGCCTGTGCCCGCCGCGAACCCACCGACTGGGACCGCTATTGCCTGCTCATCTGGAAATGGAAAGACGAACTCGGCCGTCGCCGCCGCGCCTTCTACTCGAAATATTTCAAAGGCCGTGGAACCTTCATTTCCCTCGCGATGCTGTCGCATTTTCTCGCCCTCGAATCGAGCGCCTATGGTCCGGACGATTTTGACCGCGCCTACTCCGCTGGCCGCATCTCCTCCGACGCCCGCACCGTCTGGGAAGCCATCGCTACCCACGGCCCGCTCGCCACCCTCGAGCTCCGCCACGCCTGCAAATTCGATACGACCGCCGGCAATCGCCGCTTCAAGAAAGCTGCTCTCCAGCTTTCGCGGCTCCTGCTCGTCTTCCATTCCGGCGCGGAGCAGGAGACCGATTCCTGGGCCTCCAACCGCTTCGAACTCACCGCCCGCGCATTCCCCGCCTCCATCGCCGACGCTCAGAAACTCGACGCCGCCGAAGCCCGCCGCATGCTCGCCGCGAAATATCTCGAATGGCACCCCAACGCCGCTCCCCGCACCCTCGCCCTCCTCTTCGGCCCCGAGTAGCACAGCCACTCCTAGCTGTGCGTCTTCCTATCCATCAGCTACCATTCCTCCGCCTCCCAACCCGATGCTTACCGCTCGCCATCCCCGCCTGATCCTCGCCTCCGCCTCTCCACGACGCGCCGAGATTCTTCGCCAGGCTGGCTTCTCCTTTGTCACCCGGCCCACTCGCCTCGACGAATCCCTCCGCCGCGGCGAGTCCCCGGCACATCACGTCGTCCGGCTCGCGCGCGAAAAAGCCCTCGCCTGCGCGAAGCGCGTCTCCGCCCCCGCCCTCATCCTCGGCGCCGACACGGTCGTTGTCCTCGGCCGCCAGATCCTCGGCAAACCCTCCTCGCCACGCGATGCCGGCCGCATGCTCCGCCTCCTCTCCGGCAAGACGCACCGAGTCCTCACCGGCATCGCTCTGCTGCACCTCCCGGCGCCGCACGGGCGCGCCCGCCTCGTTTCCGCTGTCGAGTCCACACGCGTCACCTTCGCGCCTCTCAGCGCGCAGGAGATCGCCGCCTACGTGTCTTCCCGCGAGCCCATGGGAAAAGCCGGCGCCTACGCCATCCAGGGCCGCGCCGGAAAATTCGTCACTCGTATCGAGGGTTGCTACTTCAACGTGGTGGGATTGCCTCTCGCTCGCTTTTACCGCCTGCTGCGACCTCTGTAACCCGCCTCCTGCCTGCCGCAAGCAGGCTTTTGAGGCGGGGTTCGTGCTCCGTCGAGCCGAATTTACGTCAAGGCACGGCTTCAGCCGTGCCGCAACCCGCGACCACAGCAAGCGGCTTTAGCCGCTGAGGTCCCAGCGTAGTTGCAGTCGCTCTGGCATCTCGGCCCAATTTCCAGCCTTCTCGACCTCGCTCCTACGGAGAAGGTTCTGCTTTCCCTCCTTTTACTCGGGCCATAAGACACAAACGGCGCCCCGACCTCTCAGGACGCCGTCAAAACCTCGAAGCCGCGCCTGCTCTATTGCTGCGCCGGCGGGTTCTGCTGCGGTGGCTGCTGCTGCTGAGGCGGATTCTGCGGCGGGTTCTGCTGCGGCGTGCCCTGCATTCCTTCTCTGAAATTTCGCACACCCTCGCCCAGTCCGCGCATCAACTCCGGAATTTTTCTCCCGCCGAACAGGATCACCACAATCAGCAGGATGATTAGGAGATGTCCAGGAGCGAACAGTTCCATACGTCTTCCTTCGCCGGTCGGTCGGCCACGTGCCCCCTGGCCGGTCAGCTTCTTCTTCGGAAAGTATAGCACGCAGCCGGGGCGGTTCCGAATCCTGGCCTAAAGAATGACCCTTTCGTCCCCCACACGCCTTGTCACCCGCTCCCGGTCCAAATGCTCCAGCAGCGGAATCGCATATTTCCGAGTGATGCCAGTCAGCTCCTTGAACGCAGGAACGCTCATACGCTCCCCCCGCTGTTTCTTGTAATCCGCCAATAGCTGCCGCACCCGTTCCAGCGCCGTGCGATGGAACACCAGGTCCGCGGCCACCCGCACCAGCACCTGCTCCCGAAGCAGGATTTGTACGATCTTCTGCGCCCGCGCCGCCTCGACCGGCAGCTTTTCGAGCACTTCTTTCATCGACGGCACGGTCAGCCCTGCCTTCGCAAACGCCTGCTCGATCTGCTCCTTCGCTCGCGCTTCCTCCGGCGCCAGTGAAATCTCCCGTCCCGCCCGCTTCACCGTATCGCCCGCAATTGCGACCTGCCCCGCCGCCGCCAGTTCCGCCAGTGCCGCGCGAAACATCGCTGGGCCCGCCATTCGCGTCACGCGGATGCGTAACTCTTCCTTCGAGATTCCTTCCGCCAGCGGATTCGAACGGTGATACGCCTCCACATCCTCGCGCAGCCTCTCGATCAGCGCCGCGTACGGGTTCGCGGGCGCAATCACCCCCGCTTCGCCCCTGCTCCCCGTCACCACGCGCGCCTTTCCGCTCGCCGCCAGTGATTCCGCCGCGGCCCGCACTTCTGCTTCGCTCCAGCCTGTGCGCCGGCTCGCGTGGCTGAATGTCAGCCCGCGCGCCGAATCCGCCAGGAGCGCCTCGAGCACAGCGGGAGGGTCGCCTGTGGCCAGCGTCTCCAGCCGCTGCCGGAATGCGGCCGCATCGCGCGTGCGTCCCGCCGGCGCCGCGTCCAACACCACTCCGCCGCCTATCGTCACCACGGGCGAATACTGCCGCAGCACAAACCGGTCGCCCGGCAGCACGAAAATCGGCGCCGCTGTGCGCAGCTCCGCAAACCGCGTTTCGCCCGGCCCGATGGCCCGCTCCTCGCTCGCCGGGTCCAGGATGCGCACTACGGCGATCGTTTCCGCGCTGCCTTGGAACAGATGCGCCCGGAAGCGCCGCCGCATGGCCCGCGCGCTCGCCAGCAGTTCGATGCGCGCGTGTATCCGCGACGTCGGCGAAAACCGCCCCGGCGGCACCAGCGTCATCCCTCGCGACACCGCCGCATGCTCCACTCCTGCCAGGTTCACCGCGGTGCGCTGGCCGGCGCGCGCCACTTCAATTTTCTGTCCGCCCGATTGCAGCCCGCGCACTCGCACCCGCATCCCCTCGGGCAATATCTCCCCTTCATCCTCCGCGCGCACCGACCCGCTCACCAGCGTCCCAGTCACCACCGTCCCGAATCCTTTGATCGCAAACGAACGGTCAATCGGCAGCCGGAATGCTCCCTTCGTATCCCGCTCGGGACAGCTCTCCGCCCCGCGCACCAGCGCTTCCTTCAGTGCTTCCAGCCCCGCGCCCGTCCGCGCGCTCACCGCCACAATCGGCGCACCTTCGAGGAAACTGCCGCGCACCAGTTCTTCCGTTTCCAGCCGCGCCAGGCTCAGCGTGTCCGAGTCCGCCAGATCGCTCTTCGTCAGCGCAATCACCCCGCGCGGTATTCCCAGCAGCCGGCAAATGTCGAAGTGCTCGCGCGTTTGCGGCATCACCGATTCATGCGCCGCCACTACCAGCAGCACCAGGTCGATTCCGCCGACGCCCGCGAGCATGTTGCGCACGAACCGCTCATGCCCCGGCACGTCCACAAACCCGAACCGCACCCCCGCGAAATCAAGGAACGCAAATCCCAGGTCGATGGTTATCCCCCGCCGCTTCTCCTCTTCGAGTCGGTCGGGGTGCGTTCCCGTCAGGGCTTCCACCAGCGCGGATTTTCCATGGTCGATGTGGCCCGCTGTCCCCACGATCACGTGGCGG
>DASPSB010000357.1:0-12870 GCA_035624135.1 Candidatus Acidiferrales bacterium
GACCACGATCGTGCCTTGCGGCGGTTTCCATTGCGACCGGATGCCCTCCGCGTCGCTGCCCAGCACCACGACCGCGGGACCGAAACCATTGGCGCCTGAACAGCAGCGCACCGCGCGTTCGAGCGCCGTATGACGGCCGAACGGCGCGAGCGCCTTCGGAAAAGGCAGACTGCCGGGCGGGCCGCCCGCGAGGATTATGGGAACAATCTTTTCCTCTTCCTCCGTCTGCCGGCGGTTCTGGCCGCGCGATTTCATGGCCACAGAATCTACCTTATTTGCCGACGGCGAGGCCACATCACCTTCCAGCGCAGGACGCATTGGGCAGGATCGGCAAGCACGTCCGCGCTTGCGCCCTCTCGACGTTCGAACTAGAATCCCGCTCCGCAGCAGAGCGGCACCGAATCGTCAGGTTCCTGCGCCCCGGAACTTGTGCCGCTGCGAGGCGGCGAAAGGGATTCATTTTGATTCCTCACCCATTCGAATATTACCGCGCCGCAAGCCTGGAAGAGGCCTCGCGCATGCTGGGCCAATTGGGTGAGGATGCCAAGGTTTTGGCCGGGGGACAGAGTCTGATCCCGCTGATGAAGCTGCGCCTGGCCCGGCCTTCCGCACTGGTGGATTTGAATCACATCCCGCGCACTGCCTATATCGAGGCGCAAAACGGGGATCTGCGCATCGGGGCCATGACGCGTCACGCGGAGATTGAAGATTCACCCGCAGCGGCGCGCATTGCCATCCTCCACGATTGCGCGGCGGGCATTGCCGATCCCCAGGTGCGCAACATGGGCACGATCGGCGGCTCCGTGGCGGAAGCTGATCCCCACGGGGATTGGGCGCCGGTGCTGATCGCGCTGGGCGCCGAGGTCGAGAGCATTGGTCCGGCGGGCGCGCGCAGCGTTCCGATCGCACAGTTCATTAAGGACGCGTTCACCACGGTTCTCGGGCCTACGGAACTGGTTCGCGAGATTCGAGTGCCCACGCCTGGGGCGCGGAGCGCCGGGGCCTACATCGCATTCAAACGCTGCGCTCCTGTGTACCCGACGGCGAGCGCGGCGGTGCAGGTGACGATGCTGGATGATGATTTCTGCCAGGACGCGAAGGTGGTACTCGGATCGGTGGGATTGACGCCGGTGATTGCGACGGAAGCGGCGGCGGCTCTGCGCGGGCAGGCCATCACGCCGCATGCGATTGAACGCGCCGCCGAGGCGGCCATGGCCGCGGCGGATCCGCAGGCTGATGTACGCGGCTCGGTGGATTACAAACGCCTGCTGGTTCAGGTGCTCACGCGGCGGGCGTTGCTGGCTGCGCTGGCGCGCGCGCGGGGAGAGAAAGTGGAGGTTTCGCACGAATATGTCGGCCGCTGACAAACGAGTCCGTGTCCGAATCAAAGTCAATGGCGCGCTGCGCGAGGTGGAAATCGAGCCGCGCCGGCTGCTCGTGGAGTTGCTCCGCGAGGATTTGGATCTGACGGGCACGCACATCGGCTGCGATACGACGTACTGCGGCGCGTGCACGGTCCTGCTCAACGGAAGAAACGTCAAGTCGTGCACCGTATTGGCGGTGCAGGCTGACGGCGGTGAGGTGACCACCGTCGAGGGGCTGGAAAAGGATGGGAAGCCGGACCCGGTGCAGGAGGCGTTCGCCGATTGCCATGGCCTGCAATGCGGCTATTGCACCCCGGGCTTTTTGATGTCCACGCGCGCGATGCTCTCGCGCGCCGCACATCCTACCGAGGCGCAAATCCGCAAGGGCCTGGCCGGAAATACGTGCCGTTGCACCGGCTATCAAAATATTTTCAAGGCCGTGCGCGCTGCGGCCGGCGGAGCGGGCAAATAGATGGCTTTCACGTTCCAGGGCGATTTCGTGGTGAAGCGGAAACCGGAAGAGGTGTACGACTTTCTCTCCGACCCGAACCGGTTTTGTCCGCTGCTTCCCGATTTCGAGAAAATGTCCGCGACGGACGCGAACCACTTTACGGTCAACCTCAAGGTGGGAATCGCGCATATTCGGGGAACCGCGACGGTCAAGATGGCGCTCGAGGAAGCGCAGCGGGCGCGGAGCGCGCGCTATTCCGGCAAGGGCAACGTAGCGGGGGGTACGGTGGAGTTCGGCTCGGGATTCGAGCTGGAAGCTGTTCCCGAGGGTACACGGGTGCGCTGGCGGGGAACAGGCCAGGTGTTCGGGCAGCTTGCTTCGCTCGCCGGGGGCCTGCTGGAGCCGCTGGCCAGGAAGAACATCCAACGGCTGATTGATAGTTTGCAGGCCGCACTGGCATAGGGGCAGGGCGGAGAGGACGATTCGAGGACGAAACGAGTGAGCACGCAGCCACCATCATCGGGCAGTGCCGGCAAGGGCCGCTGGGTGGGCCAGCCGCTGAAGCGCCGCGAAGAAGGCCGCCTGGTGCGCGGCCAGGGCATCTTTGTGGATGATTACAAGCTGGCCGGCATGGTTCACCTGCAATTCGTGCGGTCGCCGTATGCCCATGCGCGCATCACGCACATTGACACGTCGCACGCCGCTGAATCGCCGGGCGTGCGCTGCGTTTTGACCGGCGAAGAGGTTGCGAAGCGCGTCAATCCGTTCATTGAGCTTGGTCCCGGCTGCGACGGCAAGATTGTGGATCTTCCGATGGCTGTCGGAAAAGTGCGCTACCAGGGCGAGCCGGTTGTTGCGGTCGTGGCGGAAACCCGCGCAGCCGCCGCGGATGCTGCGGATTTGGTGGAAGTGGACTACGAGCCGCTCGAACCCGTGATTGACGGGGAGGCTGCCGTCACCTCCAAATCGCTGCTCCACGAGCCGCTCGGCTCCAACGTGAACTGGCACAGCCAATTCGAGTACGGCAATGTGGACGCGGCCTTCCATGATGCGGCCTATGTGGTGCACATCCCGAAGCTGCACTTCCACCGGTTTTCCAGCACCCCGCTCGAAACCAACGCCGTGATCGGCACCTGGAACCTGAAAGAAGACACGATTCACTTCCTGTCCACGAATTCGTTTCCGGCATTCGCCGTGCAGTTCCTTTCCCCTGCGCTGGGGGTGCGCATCGACCAGATTCACATGGAGAGCTGGGACATCGGCGGCGGCTTCGGGATCAAAATCACCAGTTACCCGCAGATGGCGGTGTGCGCGCTGGCTTCGAAACAGCTCGGGGGGCGGCCCGTGAAGTGGGTGGAATCGCGCACCGAGCACATGCTCGCAAGCGCGCACGGGAATGAAAGGACTTTTCTGGACACACGGGTAGCGCTGGATAAAAACGGCGTGATTACCGCGATCGACTCGCGGCACATCGACGACTGCGGCGCCTACCCCCGCTACGAGCCGCTCGGATGCATCATCTGGGCGCAGGTTTTGCCGGCGTGCTACCGCTTCCGCAATTACCGCGTGGATTTCTCACAGGTGGTCACGAACAAGTGTCCTGTAGGGCCGAATCGCGGTTACTCGCGGATGCAGCATCTGTGGTTCGTCGAACGCTGCCTGGACATCTGCGGGCATGAACTGGGCATTGCACCCGACGAGATGCGCGTGCGCAATTACATTCGCCCGGAGGAGTTCCCGTACACCACGCCAAACGGATGCATCTACGACTCCGGAAATTACCCGAAGATGCTAGAACTGGCGAAAAGGCTCATCCACTGGGACGAATGGAAAAAGAACCAACAGATGGCGCGCGCCGAGGGACGGTGGCTGGGGATAGGCATCGGCACGACGCTGGATTCCGGCACAAACAATTTCGGGCAGGCGCGCATCGTGAACGCCCATGCGCCCTTTTCCGGCCAGTCGAAGGCCGCCATCGTGAAACTGGACATTTACGGCGAGGTGGTGGTTTACATGGGTTCGGTGCCACAGGGGCAGGGCCATGAAACCGTCGCGGCGCAGGTGGTGGCTGAAGTTCTGAACATTCCGCCGGAAATGATTGCCGTCAAGCCCGGTTTCGACAGCAATCAAAACGTTTACACGGGTCACACGGGAACCTACGCCAGCCAGTTCGCGGTCACGGGCCTTTCCGCCATTCACGGTGCTGCCGAAAAGCTGCGGGCCGAACTGAGCCGTCTCGCCGCCTTTACTCTGAAGGCGGAGGAATCGCAGCTTGAATTCGGCGCCGGCAAGATGGGCCCGGAAGTGCGGGTCAGAGGCAGCGAGAAATCCATGAACTATTGGGCGCTAGCCAACCTCGTCAACGTAAACAATGCCGAGCTGCCGCAGAGCATGGAAGACATTACGCTGAACTGCCGCTATCTTTATAAGGCGCCTTTTACTGTGCCCAACGTGGAGAAGAAATACGGGAATCTGACGCTGACCTATGCCTCGCAGCTTCACATCGCGGTGATCGAGGTGGACCGCGAAACGTTCCAGCCCAAAATCCTGGCCTATGCCGCGGTGGACGATTGCGGCACGCAGATCAATCCCCGGATTGTCGCCGGTCAGATGCACGGCGCGACCGCGCACGGAATCGGCGCCGCAATCATGGAGACGTGCGAGTATTCGCCCGAGGGCAACATGCTCACGGCCACGTTCAGCGACTACACGCCCATCACCGCGGTCAATATGCCGGAACTCCTGTGCGGCGACATCGAATCCCCCTCGCCGTTTTCTTACAACGGGGCAAAGGGAATGGGCGAGGGCGGCGCCGCGCCGGTCCATACGGTGTGCGCGGCGCTACAGGACGCCTTGTTTTCCGCCGGCGTCCTTATCCGCGATTCCTTTCATACGGGCGACCGCATTTTTGAAGCCGTCCGCCGGGCGAAATCCGGAGAAGACCGCGGCGTCCAGGTGGAACGCAGGGGCTGACGGGACGAAACGCTTCCGGACCCGCAAACGAGAGTGTCCAAACGCATCGCCATCATCGGCTGTGGCGCCATCGGGAGCCTTTATGCCGCGCACCTGGCGCGAGGCGGCTGCGAGGTGTGGGTCCTCACGCGCCGCCCCGAGCATGCCCGAGCGCTCGACGAGAATGGTCTGCACATCTCGGGCACGCACGAGTTCCACGCGCGGATGCGGGCCACCGCGGATCCCGCCCAGATTCCCGACTGCGAATTCGGCATCGTGGCCACCAAGGCTCTGCAAACAGAGCCGGCGTTCGCTCCCGTCGCGCGGAAATTCGACGGCGGCGCGGTGCTCTCCGCGCAAAATGGCCTGGGCAGCGAAGAAATTCTGGCGAAATTGACGCGCGGCTACATCATCCGTGGAACGACGTTTATGAGCGGCACGCGTCACGGCGACACGCACGTGCAATATGAGCTGGACACGCCCACCTGGATGGGCCCGTTCGAGCCCACGAAGACGCCGTACGCGCTGGTCGAGGAGCTGGCTGCGATGATCGTTGCGGGCGGTCTGAAAGCTATCGCACTCGAAGACGCGCGCCCGGCGCAATGGTCGAAACTGCTTTTCAATTCCGCGGTGAATGGAGTGAGCGCGCTCACGGGCCTGCCACACTCTCCGCACTTTGCCGACCGCAGCCAGCCGTCCAGCCTGGGTCACCTGCTTTTCGATTTGCTCGAAGAAGGGAAGCGCGTGGCTGCCGTGCTGGGGGTTTCCCTCCACGAAGATCCCTGGGAGATGAACAAAATCGGCGCTGAGTCCAATCATCCCACCTCCATGCTGTACGACGTTGAGCACCAGCAGCCCACCGAAGTGGACTTCCTGGCCGGGGCTATTGCCCGTGAGGCGGAACGAGCCGGCGTTCCTGCGCCGTTGCATGCGGCGGTGTACCGGCTGATCAAAGGCAAGGAGGCCTCCTGGAGCGCGTGCACGGGGAGCTAATGGGCTATCCGGTGGACAATGCGAAGCTGGACCGCGTGCGGCGCGCGCTGGAAGAAAACCATTTGGACGCGCTGGTGGTGCGCGCGCCGGACAACGTCCTCTATCTCACCAATTACTGGCCCATGAAAGGCTACGATCTCGCCATTTTCCCGCGAGAAGGAGAGCCGGCGCTGCTGGTGATCGAGCCGCAACTGGCGGAGGGCCAACGGACTGCCTGGACGAGCGACGTGCGCGCCTTCCGTTTCTACCATCCCACTGACCCGCGCCCTCCGACGGAGCGCGCGCTCGATATGGCTCTGGAAGTCCTTCGCGCGCGCGGCTGGACGGGGCGAGTGGGCGTCGAGCTTTCACAAAATTCGCAAATCTGCGACCGCATGGTGGGCGAGCCCACTGTGTACACGCAGCGCTATTTTGAGGCGTTCCGCGGGGTAGCCCGCGAAGTGGTGGACGCGACGCCGCTGCTCGCCGGGGTGCGCGCCATCAAAACGCCGCAGGAAATCGAACGCATGCGCCTAGCCAACGAACTCGCGGCGATAGGCATGGAATACGCGCGCGAGCACATCCAGCCGGGCATGAAGGAGTCGGAAGTGGCTGCCATGATCGAAGGCCACATCCATTCCGTTGGTGTGGGGTACCGGGGGAAGGTGGACATGGCGCGGGCCTTCACGCTGGTCTGGTCCGGTCCGGGCATCGCCACGTTTACGCCAACTTCGCACCGTCCCGTTGTCGAAAACGAACCGACGCTGGTCGAAATCTGGGTTTGCGCCGATGGTTACTGGACCGATCTGACCAAGAACATCGTCCCGGGAAAACTCACGCCGCGCTACAACACACTGCTGGAGGAACTGCTCGCGATTTTCCAGCGCGCGATTGCGTCGTGCCGCGATGGCGCACCTCTGGGAGAAATCGACCGCATCATCCGTCAGGGAATCGCCGAGGCCGGATATCCCGGCCAGCCTTCGCATCCTGTAGGCCACGGCGTTGGGGCGCGCGCTCACGAGCCACCCTATTGCCACCAGGCTGCGCCGGGCGTAATGCGTTCTGGAATGGTGCTGGCCATAGAACCCGGCCTCTATTGGGAGGGTGGCGGCGGACTGCGGTTGGAGGATAATTTCCTGATTACCGCGGAAGGTTGCGAAAAGCTGTGTACGTATCCAGACGACTTTCGTCACGCCTGAAGCAGACTGGAACGCCTGCCCTTAGGCGGGCGACCACGGCTGGAGCATGAATTGGCTGCGCCCGCATTAACGCCAGATCGCGCCCGCGCCATCCTTGGCGCCGTGGATGAGCAGGCACTGGTCGCTATGGCCTGCGACGTGGTGAATCTTTGCACGCCGACCGGCGAGGAATTGGACATGGCACGCTACCTCCGCACTGCCTGGGAGGCGATGGGCCTTCGCGTGGATTGGCAGGAAGTGGAAGATGACCGTCCAAACGTAATCGCCACCTGGAAGGGCTCCGGCACAGGCAAACGCCTGATGTTCAATGGCCACATGGACACGTCGAACAGCGGCCGCGAGCCTTTTCTCACGGGCATCGGCTACAAGCCTCAGGGCGTGATCAAAGACGGCATGATTTTCGGCCTGGGTATTTACAACATGAAGGGCGCGCTGGTTTGTTACACGCACGCCGTGAAGGCCTTGCAAAGCGCGGGCGTGCGCCTGGCAGGCGACGTGATTTTGGCAGGTGTGGTCGGAGAAATCGAAAAAACACAGGTGGGCCGCGAATTTTCCGGTGCGGAATTTCGCGGCTACGGCGCCGGCAGCCATTATCTGGTGACTCATGGGGTGGTGGCCGACGCCTGCATTCTCGGCGAGCCAACGGACATGCAAATGGTGCTGGGTCATCACGGATCGCTGTGGGCGCGCATTGTGACGCGAGGCATCTACGTTCACACAGCGTTTGCGGCTGGCCGGCAGGAAGAGACTTCTGTTCGACGCATGCAGGACGTGATGGCTGCAATCTACGCGTGGATCCCGGAATGGGAACGGAGCGCCGCCTATGGCGGGCGGCCGGGCACTGTGAACGTCGGCTGCATCCGTGGCGGAGCTCCCTGGCGAGCCAGCCGGACGCCTGCAGAGACGGAGGTCTGTCTGGACGTCCGCGTCCCTCCGACTATGTCGATGGCGGATGCACGTCGCGCAGTGGCTGATCTCGTAGCCTCGCTCCAGAAGCGTTACCCCGGCTACGGGATCGAATTCGACACCTACGTGTCGTGTCCCGGGGCCGAGATATCCCCGGATCACGAACTGGTACTGGCAGTGGAGGCCGCGCACCGCCAGGTGATGGGCCAAGCACCCAAGCGCGACACGGTGCTCTGGAGCTCCGATGCTTCGGTGCTCTCGCGCTACGGCATCGCGACACTGAATTACGGGCCTTCGAGCGGCCCGCGCGACGAGCAGGGCGAGAAGGTCGCCATCGAGACGCTGGTGAACATTACAAAAATCTATGCGCTCGCTGCCGCGGCGATCTGCGGGGTCGCCGCATGAATTCCGCCGAGTCCAGAACAGAATTGCAGGTTCCTGCGGCCGAAATCGAACGCCGCTACGGCATGCTCCGCGCGCGCATGGCGCAGGAGCAACTGGACGCCATCCTGGTTTGCGGTAATCAATACGCCGGTTTTGAAGGCGCGGTTCGCTATCTCTCCGGATTTGAAATTGTCCATCGCTACGCTTATGTGCTCCTCCCGCTGGAAGGCGACCCGATCCTCGTATTCCCCAGCGAGGCGCGGTGGATTGGCGACAAAAAGAAGCCCTGGGTGAAGAAACACTACTGGGCCGACATTCCCGGCCAGTGGCTGCGCGAGTACGGCCACTCGAAGTCCTGGAAGCGCGTGGGTGTGTACGGAATGAATTACGTGATGCCGGTTCGGGACTACTCGATGCTCGGAGGCGGGTCCTTTGCGCTCGTTCCCTTCGACGCTGCCTTCGATCATCTGCGCGCCGTCAAAAGCGACTGGGAACTGGAAGCGATTCGCCGCGGCCTGGACATTATTTTTGAAGGATTCTGGGCGCTCGTGCGCGCCTACGAACCGGGAAAAACGGAAGCAGAAATCATGGCGCCCGCGGTGGAACGGTTCTTCGCGCGCGGCGCCGGGCCGCGCATGATGAATATCATTCTTTCCGGCGAGCATGGCGAAGCGGAAGCGTCCTTTAAAGTTCCCGGAGACCGCCGCGTGGCTCCCGACGATTTGCTTCTCTATTCGCTGGAGATCGGCGGGCTGGAAGGCTACTGGGTGGAGTTTTCCCGTCCCCTCATCCGCGGCTCGCTCAGCGCGCGCACCGCGGAGATGGCCGCCGTTTATCCTGAAGCGCTCGAGGCAGCGCGCCGAAAAATGAAAGATGGCGAGCCCATCGCCGCCGTTCATCGCGCCGCGGCGGACATTTTCGCGCGGCGCGGATTCGGGCTCGGCCACTTGTCCGGCCACTCCATTGGCCTGACCATGCTCGAGAAGCCCGCCATCGGCTCCAAAGACCGCTCGGTGCTCCGTGAAAATATGGTGTTCTCGTTCCACCCGCAGGTGGTGGACCAGGACGGCAAAGTGTGTCTCTACACGCAGGACATGTACCGCGTCGGCAACTCGGAAGGGGAGTGCCTGACGCCTGTCGCCTGGAAACTCTATCGCGGCGACGAGCGTCCCGAGAGCTGAGCCAGCCCAATGGTCGCGCGCATATCCATAATCGGTTGTGGCGCCGTGGGCGGCATCTTCGCCGCGCATCTGGCCCGCCTCGCGGACGTCGAGGTGTGGGCCTACGATGTAAACGCCGAGCACGTCCGCGCGATGAACGAAGCCGGGTTGCGCATTTCCGGCGCCGCGGAGTTCACCGTGAGCGTCCATGCCACCACGCGCGCCGACGAGATTCCCCGCTGTGAGTTCGGTATCGTGGCTACGAAAAGCGTCCACACGCGCGCCGCAATCGCCGCAGCCGCCCACGCCTTTAACGATCGCAGCGCCGTGTGCTCGGTGCAGAACGGCGTGGGCAACGAAGAAATCATCGCCGAGCACGTCCGCCACGTGATCCGCGGCACCACGTTTCCGGCCGGACACCTCGTAGCTCCCGGCCACGTGGCCTACGACATCGTGGGAAAGACATGGATCGGCCCGTTCGAGCCGACCGGTACGCCGATGATCCTGGTCTCCGCGCTCGCGGATTTGCTGAATCATGCCGGCCTGGCGACCATCGGAATGCCCGATGCCCGGGGCGCGCAATGGAGCAAACTGATTTTCAATGCCTCCACCAATCCCGTGGGCGCGCTCACCGGCCTCGACCACGGGTCCGCGACGAGATTCGAGCCCACCGGCGCGCTCTTTGACGCGCTGGTGGACGAGGGCGTGGCAGTCGCCAAGGCGCTAGGAATCACTTTGCACGACGACCCGAAGCAGATGATCCGTTACGCCGCCAATGCCCCGGGAAAACATAAGGCCAGCATGCTGCAGGATGCGGAAGCGCGGCGATTGACCGAGGTGGACTTTATGAACGGCGCTATCGTGCGCATGGGCGAACAGGCGGGCGTGCCCACGCCGCTCAATCGTGCCGTGTGGGCTCTAGTAAAGGGGATGGAGGAATCGTGGAAATAGTGCCCATGCCAGGACAGCGGCACGCATTGAAAGGAAGCGTCGTTCAGCAATGACCGTCCCATTTCAAATCGGCGTACTCCAGCTCAGCATGGAACCACTCAACGAGACCGTGCGCATGGCGCAGGCGTGCGAACGCGCAGGATTCGACACGTTCTGGCTGGCCGAAGCGTATCCCTGGTGGCGCAAGCACGGGATGGAGGCGCGCTCGTCCACGGCGATTACGGCGGTGGTAGCGCGCGAGACGCAGCGTATTCCCATTGGCTGGGGAATCATCTCGCCTTACACGCGTCATCCGATCCAGATCGCCATGGAAGCGCGGGTGCTGCAGGAAGCTGCGGGGCCAGGACGGTTTCTTCTTGGCTTGGGTGCCTCAAAGATTTTCATGAAGGAAGCAGGAGAAGGCGAAAGCGGCGCGAAGACTGCTTCGCCCGCCGTGGTGATGCGCGAGGCCATCGAAATCGTTCGCGGCGCGCTGACCGGAAAGGAATTCGCTTACGAGGGGAAGGCATTCTCGGCGCAATTGCCGCCGCTCAAGGCGGAGGCTCATGCTCCGCGCGGGCTCGTTCCCATTTACGTCGGCGCGACGGGACCGGTGTTGCAGCGCCTTGCCGGCTCACATTCGGATGGATTGCTCACGGCCAGCATCACCACGCCGGATTATTGCCGTTACGCGCGCACGTTTCTGGAGGAGGGCGCCCGAAAGGCGGGCAGGGATCCTTCGACTTTGGATCTCGGAGGGGTCATCGTCGGCAGCATTTCTCGCGACGGACGCAAAGGCAAAGAAGGCGCGCGGGAAATGGCCGCCATGTACCTGGCCAACAAGGTGCAGAACATCCGCGGCTCCGCCGATGCCCTGCTTGAAAAGGCCGGACTCACGCGCGAAGAGTTGCAGCCTATCGCGGATGCAATGGAACGCGGCGGGCGAAAAGCCGCTGGCCAGGCGGTGTCGGACGAGGTTCTTCGTAAGGTTTGCCCGATTGCCGGCAACCCGGAGGAGTGCATCGCGCAAATCGAGAAATACCGCGCGGCGGGCTGCACGCACATCCTGCTGGAGATTTGGGGCGACGACCGCGCGGAGCAGGCGCGGCTGTTCGGGGAAGCGGTGCTGCCGCACTTCCGCAAGTGAACGGCTGGGCGCGGCCGTCAAGGGATGAGGGTCTTTGTCCGTTCAGTGGCCGCCGATGGAATCGCGGACGACGCCGTAGCTGGCCCCCCAGGTATCGGTCATGTGGCTGCGGATTTCCCACAACTCGGGGAAAAACCGCACGCGCTGGCCTTCGCGGAGCAGTTCCACGGAGCGTCCCTTCAGTGATTTAGCGCCGGTGCCGATGCTGCGCTCGACGAGCTGATAGTGGACATAACGAAATCGCTGGAAGAGTTCGTCGAATTCGCAGAGCGCCTCCGCCACCACGTAGGCTCCGCCATGCGTGTACTCCGAGTTGTAGATTTTCTCGACGGTGAGGCCGTGTTTGTCGAGGTAGGCCGCTTTAAACGTTTCCCACAGGTGCGGGGGCATCTTCAGGATGACGCGAAAGCCGGGCGACTCCTGCCCGCTGCCATTTCCCAGCTTCAGGCGGATCTCCTGGTACTCCTTGGGCGACATGGTCTCGAGCAGCGCGAGCTGATCGGTCATCAGCCGCAATGCGATGTTCACCCGGCGAATCAGCGTCAATACCCGGTTCGTGTTTTCCTGCGCCATGTACTCGTCCACGTCGAGCAGGGTGTAGTTGATTAACTTCATCCACAACTCTTCGACCTGGTGGACGATCTGGAATTGCAGTTCATCGCGGTTGCAGAATTCGTGGAAGTCCTTCTGGCAGGAGAGCAGGGCCTTAGTATTCAGGTACAGCTCGTAGTCGAGCGTGCCCTCGCCGTTCATGATGGAGTAGAAGTGTTCTCGATCCATAGTTGGCTCCCGGCCTGCGGCTGTCTAGGAGCAGCAGTGCGCGACGATTTCGCGGAATTCGCTGTCGGTCAGCAGGCCGCGCTTTTCGATCCCGCGCTTTTTGACTGCGGCCAGCACCTCCGGCTTCTTTTCGGCGGGAATCTCCAGTCCCAGTTCGCGCGCTTTGATCGTGACGCTGTCCACTCCGCTCTTTTTTCCCAGGACGATGGCGCGGCGCGCATTCACCAGCTCGGCGGAAAACGGTTCGATGGCCTCGGGGATGTGGAACTGGCTGGCCACGGCTCCGCTTTCGCGCAGAAACAGGGTGTCGCCGACCACCGGTTTCCATGGTTCCATGGCGTAGCCGCTCGCCGCGCGCACACGAGCGGAAACTTCGCGGATCTTTTCCAGACGAAGCGCGACGGGAACTCCATACAAACACGTCAGCGCCATGGCCACCTCCGCAATGTCTGCATTTCCCGCGCGCTCTCCCATCCCATTGATCGTGGCCTGCAGCCAATCCGCGCCGCCGCGCACGGCCGCAATGGCGCATGCCGTGGCCAATCCGAAATCGTCGTGGCCGTGAAAATGGAGCGGAATCTTCGGTCCAACCCAGTCGCGCACGCGACGGACCAGGAATTCGATT
>DASPSB010000359.1:0-8675 GCA_035624135.1 Candidatus Acidiferrales bacterium
CGGCGGGTTATTCCCCACTCGAGGGCAGATTGCCCACGTGTTACGCACCCGTGCGCCGTGCGCCAGTATTGCTACCGCGCACTCGACTTGCATGTGTTAAGCACGCCGCCAGCGTTCGCTCTGAGCCAGGATCAAACTCTCATTTGAAACTGGTTGTTCTTTTCCTTCTCACCCACACCGCATTGCGGTGCCGGTGGAAGGGAGAACGAACTTATGTCGTTTGGCTGACTTGTTGAACCAAACGGGTTCTGGCTCGTATCACTCGATTGTCAAAGAACAAACTCCCTGGCAGGCAGGAAGGCCTTGAGGCAATTAAGAATTTTACGAAAACGATGCCTCTGTGTCAAGCGACAGTTCTTGCGTTTTCCCTCACCAATCGAACAATCCACAGCATCTTCCAAAGATCGAGACCCGGCAGTACATCTTCGCAGAGACACGCGCAGGCCTTCCTTTTATGCTTCCACAATTCGCCTTCCTCTGTTACCGTGTCTGCCTCCGCGACCGCACCAGGAGTAGCTTGTGCAGTTTGCGGTGATCCGGCATGCATCTGCGAACCAGTCATGGCCCGGAGAAGGAACACTTATGATGATCAACTCAAGACAGGTCAAATCGTCGGTTACAGGGTTCGGGATTGCTCTGTTCCTGCTATCCGCACCGGTGCTTTTCAGCGGACAGGCGGACAAGAAGGCTCCTCCGGACCCTTCGAAGGTCGAAGACACCCAGTGCGTCATCGGCCTTGAAGGAATCAAGCATGGAAACAAGGGCACCCTCAGTGTGGAAGGCGGTGCTCTTCATTTCGTGAAAGATACGAAGACAAAAGCTGAGATCCCGATTTCCTCCATCACGGACATCTACCTCGGCAACGAGAGCCGACAGGACATCACGGGAGCAGGTAAAGTTGTGACGATGGCCATCCCGTACGGCGGCGGGCGGGTCCTTAGCCTGTTTTCGCACAAGGTGGAAGTGATGACTGTGGAATACACGGACTCGAACGGCGGGTTTCACGGGGCCATCTTTGTGCTTCCCGAGGGCCGCGCCACGCCTATGAAGGATTTTCTCGTGTCTCAGGGGGCGAAGACGACCACGCACGTGCCGGCGCCGCCAGAACCCACCCAGGAGCAGAAGCCATGAACCAACTTACAGAAAACGCAGTTCGCTATCGCTGGACCGCCGTTCTGGGCGGTGTCGCGCTGCTCCTGGGTCTTTCCATGCTCGGCCTGAGCGTGGCTGCTGCCCCACAGCAACCGGCCCAGAAGCTCTCCGCCTCCGCGATTCAAGTCTTGCGGACACAGCCGAGCGAAGGCCTCACGATTCCCGAGGACTTTCGAGCCGCGACGTATGAACACTTGATCGATGAGCTCGAAAAGACCAAGAAGTTTCAAAAAGTTTACAGGGACGGCGACCGCACCGCAGCGAGTGTGACGGACCTCGTGACCGTCAAGCTCACGCCGGAAGCGTTTAAGGAAGGCAGTCAGAAAAAGCGCGAGGTCACCACCGTCTCGGGCGCCACGTCGCTTAAGATCAACGTTCAGTTCGTCAGCAAGGACGGCAAAGTGCTCTTGGAAAAATCGGTCGAGGGCAAAGTCCGCTTTTTTGGAGAAAACCTCGGGGCCACCAAGGACTTTGCCAAGAAAGTCGCCGCAGCTGTGAACGAAAGCTTCTAGCGCTTCAGAGGGGGAGCGCAGCGCTCGCGCGTTGCGCTCCCTTTTTTTTCACGCGCCCGCCATGCCAAACGCTGTCTCTCCCTTTGCAGGGCAGAAGTACCTTAGCCTGGAATCGTTCCGTAAGAACGGTGTGGGGGTTGCTGTCCCCGTCTGGTTTGCCGAAGAAAGCGGAACGCTCTACGTCTATTCCGAAGCCGCATCCGGCAAGGTAAAGCGCATCCGTAACAATCCGCGCGTCCGTGTGGCGCCCTGCGATATGCGCGGCCGCGTGAAGGGCGATTGGATTCAGGCTGCCGCGCGCCTTCTCAGCGGCTCAGAAGCCCTCCACGCCGACGATTTGCTCAACGCCAAGTACGGCTATCAAAAGCGTCTTCTCGGATTCTTCGCCAAGTTCCGCCCCCACCCCCGCGCCTACATCGCCATTACTCCTTCCTGAATCGGCGCGCGACGTCGGCCGGCCTTCAACCCCGGCGCGACTCGCCTCTCCACGTTCGCAGGCCGCGCCTGGTTTACAATAGTTGTGCAATGAAAGAGGCCTCGCAACGCGCCATTCACGCCGCGCAGCCCATTGAGTGGACCCGCAGCGGCGTCGTCGTGCTCGACCAGCGTCTGCTTCCCGACCTCGAAGTGCGCAACACCTACACCGACTACCTGCACGTGGCCCGCGCCATTCGCGACATGGAAATTCGCGGCGCTCCCGCCATCGGCGTGGCCGCCGCCATGGCCGCCGCCATCGGCGTCGAGCGCTCCCTTGCCCGCACCCTCGAAGAGCTTCGCGCCGAATTCGACACCATCTGCGCGGAGCTGGCCAAAACGCGCCCGACCGCCGTGGACCTCTTCTGGGCCATTTCCCGCATGCAACGCGTGTTCGCGCAGGCCTGCGAGGCCGCCGCCGCGCACGCGGAGCAGGCCGCGAAGCTGGAAGCGGTGCGCAATGCCATGATCTACGAAGCGCAACTCGTCCACCGGGAAAAGCGCGAGCACGACGAAGCCATCGGCCGTCACGGCGCCTCTCTGCTCCCGCGCGCCGGCCGGGTCATGACCCAGTGCAACGCCGGCGCGCTCGCCACCGCCGGCATCGGAACCGCGCTCGGCGTCATCCGCATGGCCATCTACGAAGGCCACGAGCTGGAAGTCTTCGTCCCCGAAACGCGCCCCTATCTGCAGGGCGCGCGCCTCACCGCCTGGGAACTCCATCAGGCCGGGATCCCCTTGAAACTCATTACCGACAACATGGTGGGCCACTGTCTGAAGACGGAAGATATTTGCGCCATCGTCGTCGGCGCGGACCGTATCGCCGCCAATGGCGACACCGCCAACAAAATCGGTACCTACCAGATGGCTGTGCTGGCCCGCGAGCATGGCGTGGCCTTCTACGTCGCCGCCCCGATTTCGACCCTGGATCTTTCTCTCTCCTCGGGCGACGCCATTCCCATCGAAGAGCGCTCGCCGGAAGAAGTCACCCACGTCCGCGGCGTCCGCATCGCCCCCGATGTGCCCGTCGCGCATCCCGCATTCGACGTCACGCCCTCGCACCTCATCACTGCTATCATCACCGAACGTGGCATCGCCCGGGCGCCCTACACGAAATCGCTCGAGGATCTCGCCGGGAAGTAGAGTTCAAGGTTACGAATGCCGCATCACCAGCGGCGAAACAAAAAGCCCCGCGAAGAGGAAGCCGTTGTAGCCCAGGTGCACCAGGTAGCTCGCGAAAACGGAATGCGTCACCGCTCGCACCGCGGTCAGCGTCATGCCGACGGCAACCAGCGTGGCGATCTGCCCCCACCCGCCCCACAGCTGCGGCACGTGCACCATTCCGAACAGAATCCCGGTAAGCGCGATCCCCATAAGAATTCCGAACTTTCTTGCCAGCACGGGATACACATAGCCGCGGAACACAGTTTCCTCCGCCAATGGCGCGATTAGGATTCCGAAGGCCATCAGGTATTCGATGCCTCGCCGTGAGGCGAACAGCGCTTCGATGGGCAGTTCCTTCGTCGTGTTGTAGAACTGTGACGCGACGTCTGCTCCCAGCCCCAGCAATATGCCGCCCAGCAATAGCGCCGGGACCAGAATTCCCGCGCCTAGTTCTCCCACCCGTAATCTTCGCCACCCAATCGTCTGCCAGAACGGCTGCGTGGTCCTGCGATGGATCACGGCATAGAGAAACAGCAGGATGAAACCGAACCAGAGAATCTGTCGGCTCACCACAAAACCGGCATTCGTCGCTGCGAACCGTTCAATCTGTCCGGGCGGCACGCCCAGGCGCAGGACCGCGAATACGGCCATCGCATTCGTCAGCAGATAGAGCATTCCCAGCGAAAAACAGAACAGGACGACCAGGTCAAGAATGTCCCAGGGCGTGGCCAGGTCATTTGGGATTGCAGGAGGGGATGGAGTTTCAGGAACAGGTGCTGCGCCCGAAGAGCCCACCGGCTGCGGCTCGCCTGGTTCAATCGGCGGTATAGCGTCGCTGTTCACTGTTCGCGCCGGGGCCGGCCCTGCGGCCTGCGCCACCGGGCGCCGCCCGATTCGATCAGCGCCGCCGCCACAAGCGGAAGCAAAATCTCGTGATGCCCGGTGATCGAGTATCCGCGCGAGCCCGCCTCGGCGGTCGGACGCCTCACCACGTTTTCGAGCGGCCGGTAGTGCTGGAGAAAATCGAAATTAGCGGTCGTGATCGGCGCCAAACGCGTTCCCAAGTTCCGCACCACCGACACAGCCTTCAAAAATACCTCCGGCAGGATCACGGCCGACCCCCAGTTCAGATACACGCCGCCAGGGTGCATGCGTTTGACCATCGCGCAGAACAGCCGGAAATCATGATGCGTCGCCGCGCCCAGCGCCGCGCCGTCTGCCGAGGGATGCATGTGCGGCGTGTCCGTGCCGATGGCCAGATGCACGGTCACCGGAATCCTGGCCCGATACGCGGCCACCAGCAGGCTCTGTTCCGGATATTTGGCGCGCAGCCGCTGGTTCGACAGCAATTTTCCCGCGGCCTCGCCCAATCCGATTCCGCTCCGCTCCGCGCCCACCGCAGCTTCATTCAGATACAGCCCCGTTTCGTGCGCCATCCCGAATCGACCGCTGCCCAGCACTTCCGGCACGTCTTCCGATGTGCGGCCCACCATCCCGATTTCGAAGTCATGCACCAGCGCCGCGCCGTTCATGGCCACGCCGGACACGTAGCCGCGCCCCATCAGATCGATCAGCACCGGCGCCAGCCCGACTTTGATCACGTGCCCGCCGATGCCCCACAGCACGGGCCTTCCCCTCCGGCGCGCGGCGGCGATAGCGCGCACCACGCCACGGAGATTCTCCGCAGCCAGGATATGCGGCAGCGCATCCAGCCATTCGCGGATTCCCGCGCCGCGCCGGTGCGGCCGCGCGAATTCGCGCACCGTCACTTTGCCCGCGCGGCCCGCCAGCGGATAGGTGCGGATTCCGGCTAGCGATAGCGGCTCGAGGTCGTAAACGCTCATCGGGGTCCGAAGCACTCTAGCGCCGCGTGCCCCGGCAGGCAATCGCACGCCTCACGTCAGCCACCGCTCGGCTTCCTCTTCGCTCCGGCGGTAAGCCTGCAGAATTTCCTGAAGGCCCAGCACGCCTTGCAGGATGTCGTGGTCGCTCCGGCGGACGACCGGAAGCAGCGGCCGGTCTTCCAGCAGGCGCAGGGCGGTTTCCAGCGGCTCATCGGGATGCAAAGTGGGCAATCCCACCTCCGCGCACAGGGTACCGATCCGCGCGTCATCTCCCATCTTCGCTCCAGCCGATTCGAGCGCCCCCGCCGGAAGACTCCCCCACCCGAAGTCGCCCCGCACGAGCAGTGTGCTCTCCCGCGTTCCGCGCAGCGCTTCCCGCGCCTCCCGCACCGTGTCGCGGCCGGAGAGCACAGGCGCCGCAAATCGCCGCATGGCGTTTTCCGCGCGCAACGGCGTTTCTTCGCGCCGCTCCTCCATTGACGGCAGGTTCATGCCGTCCTGCCGCGAAAGTTCGTCGAACAGCGCGACCTTCTGATTCCTCCGTGAAATCAGATAGGCAATCGCATTCGCGATCATTACCGGCACGATCGCCGAATAATCGCCCGTCAATTCTACGATCATGAAAATCGAGGTCATCGGCGCGCGCAGAATTCCCGCGAAGAGGACGCCCATGCCCACCAGCGCGTACGGCCCCACCGAAACCACGTGCAGCACCGGAAAAAAATGCTGCTGGAATCCGCCCACTGCGCCTCCCAGCATCGCGCCCATGAAGAGCGTCGGAGCAAACAGGCCGCCCGGCGTGCCGCTGACGAAGCTGAGCGAAGTGGCCGCCAATTTCAGCACGGCCAGCAGCAGCAGGAGCTTCCAGGTAAATTGGTCGTGCATCGCCTGGTCCATGTAGCCGTACCCCGCTCCCATCACCTGCGGAAATCCCAGTCCGATAAGCCCGATCAGCAATCCCGCCGCTCCCGGCTGTGTGTACTGCGTCCACTGCGGCAGCCGCTTCAACCGCGGGCGCACGGTGAGCACCAGCTTCAGGAAGAACACCGAGAAGTAGCCACCCACGATCCCCAGCAGAATGTAAGCAGGAAGGTCGGACACGCCGCGAAAGTGTGCGCTGGGGACGTGGAACAGCGGTTCATCCCCGCGGAACCATCGCTCTACCGTCACGCTCGCCACCGCGGAAACCACCACGGCGCCGAGCACGCCCGCGCTCCAATTGCCAATCACCTCTTCGATCACAAACAACACCGCGGAAATCGGCGCATTGAACGCAGCCGCCAGTCCTGCGGCGGCTCCCACCGGCGCGATCAGCCGCAGTTTGTCCCGCGAGAGTTCCATCCGCCGGCCCAGTGCCGAGGCAATTCCTGCCCCGATTTGCAGCGAGGGATCCTCCGGCCCCAGCGAATGGCCCGCGCCGATTCCCAGCGCGCACGTCAGAAATTTCCCAATCACGGTGTTGAACGGGATGTAGCCGTCAAAAATGAACACGGCGGCTTTCGTCTGGTTCACCCCGCTCCCTCGCACGCGCCGGAAAAACCTCTGTACCAGAAGGGCGACTACCAGCCCGGCAAGCGTGGGAGCCAGCAGAACCCGCACCTCGGGCGGCCGCAGCGAACTGGTGAGCAGCAGAAACCGCGTGGTGTCAATCGCCAGTTGGAAACACACCACACTCAGCCCGCCGAACAATCCGATCAGGATCGAAAGGAAGAAGAAGAATTGGCCCTCGGCGAAAAGCGACCCGGAAAAGGGGCGCCCGAACCATCCGCGAACGCGCGTCGTCGCACCAGGACTGGGCGCAGTTCCCGCGCTTTCGCTCATTGCTGACCGCCCGTGCGGCGTGCCGCGAGGATCGTGAGCGCGCGGTCTTCCACGGACCCAGGGCCGCATGCAGCTGCCGCCTCCTGCTCCGCGTCCAGCACGAACCCCACAGTTGTCGTGAACAAATCCATGTCGCGGGCCAGTCCGTTCTTGCGCAGCTTCGGCTCGAGCGCCTTTGCGCGCCCGGAGAGCGCGCTGAGCTGTTCTCCGGCGTTGGCGGTGCCGGGCGTCCCGCACGCTTGTAAGCGCGCCTGCGCCAGCCGGAATGCGCGCTGCGCCCGGCTTCCCCGCGCCTGCGCCGAAAGCTCGGGAGCGTTGGGATCGAGGACGACAATGGCTCGCGCGACTGCCAGCCGATCTGTCACCGTATCGTCGCCGGGAGCCGCCCGGTTCGCCCGCTCCAGGTAGCGTTCCGCACCCGCGTAGTCCCCGCCCTCGAATGCCGCCCGTCCCGCACCCGCCAGCGCCGCGGCGTTGTGCGGCGCCAGGAGCAGCGCCTCTCGGAACTCTTCGCCGGCGTGGTCGTAGCTGTCTTCCTTCAGAAACAGCTCGCCAGCCTGTATGTGTAACACGCAGTCGGGCGGCAGATTCGCTGCGTACGACATCGTCTGCGCCACTGCTTCAGCTTTCTGCCCGTGGCTCAACAGGTACGCGATCAGCTCGCGTCGCGCGGCGCGCCGCTTTAGCTCGCCGTTCGACTCCCACACGCCGTAGAGGCTGGCCTCGTAGTAATGAACCGCTTCAGAGACTTCCCCTTGGCTCACTGCCAGGCGCGCCAGCTCCAGATTCAGCTCGGCGCTTCCCGGCTGGCGCTCCCAGAGCGACAGAAGATACGTCTTTGCTTCGGCGTAATGCTCTCCCGCCACCAGCGCCTCGCCCAGCCGCAGCTCGTACTGGGGATTGTTCACCGAATACACCAATGCGGCGCGCAGGGGATTTAGCGCCGCTTCCGCCCTCCCTGCGTCCAGTTCCGCTACGCCGCGCTCATACCACTCGCGCGCGATCGCCTGCTCATGCTCTTTGAATTTTCGATTGAGAAATCCAGTAACCAGGAATAATCCGCACAATGCGATCAGGCTCACCAGCACTGCGGTCTGGCGGGAACTCGTGAACCACCACCGGCTCGCGCATTCCGGGCACTCCGTCGCTCCCGCAGGCAGCTCGCGTCCGCAACGAGGACATTTTGTCGGCGGACTGCCCGCCGGCCCCGGCTCACTTTGCGCTTCCGTTGCCGTGACTTCTCTCCCGTCCGTTACCAGACCGCTCGGCGGGCGGGCTGGCCGCGGAGGCCGCCTGCGCCACTCCAAGGACTCGGGCCAGCGCAGCGCCCGTGTACGATTTCTTCGAGCGCGCCACCTGCTCCGGTGTTCCCTGTGCCACGATCCGCCCGCCGTCCTCTCCGCCCTCGGGGCCCAGGTCCAGGATCCAATCCGCTTGTTTGATGACGTCCAGATGGTGTTCGATGACGATCACCGAGTTGCCCAGATCCACCAGCCGGTTGAGAACGTGCATAAGTTTTCTCACGTCGTCAAAGTGCAGCCCGGTGGTCGGCTCGTCCAGCAGATACAGCGTGCGGCCCGTCTGCCGCCGCGAAAGCTCCCGCGCCAGTTTGATTCGTTGTGCCTCGCCACCGGAAAGCGTTGTAGCGGGCTGGCCAAGTTTTACGTAGCCCAGCCCCACGTCCACCAGCGTGTCCAGCTTCTGCTTC
>DASPSB010000305.1:0-2258 GCA_035624135.1 Candidatus Acidiferrales bacterium
TGCCCGGCCAGATCGTCGTCACGATGCTCCATCGTGAGCGTCCGCCCATCGCTCGAAAGTGACCAGTAATCTTTGTAATGCATCTGGCGGCGCGAAGTTTCCGTCGTTGATTCAAGTAATAACTCCCGGCCTTCCCATCGCGCTCGGGTCTGCATCGTTGTTCCCTCCAGCAGATTTTCGCTCGAGGCCCCGGTTCGAAATTCGGCTCTCATCCTCTGCTTGCTGCCGTCTGCGTGCGTAATCAGGATCTGCTGCACCAAATCCGGCTCCCGGTGCTGGATTTTTACCAGGATTCGCTTCGGTGCCGGCCCGCGAAGGATGCTTTTCTCTAGATTGAATTCCCAAATGCCGGAGAAGTCCGGCCGCAGCTCGCTCACGCTCACAGTGCCGCGAATCCTATCCCGCTTCCCGCACGGCTTCAACCGCACGAGTAAGCGTCCTCTCGGCGGGCAAGACTTTCGCCCGCGCGCGTCGTAGAATAGCTGTCCCTTTGGCGCGTTTTTCGTTCAGGAGGACCGTGTGAATATTGTCGTGTGCGTGAAACAGGTGCCTGCCAAGGATGCCCCGCTGGTGATTCCGGAGGGCGCTGCTTGGATCCGCGAGACCGACATCGGCTTTGAACTAAACGAACCGGATGGCTACGCCCTTGAAGAAGCTCTTCGCCTTAAGGAAAAACACGGCGGAGAGGTCGTCGCGCTTTCCATGGGACCGGAGCGCTCCAAGCAGGCCATCAAAGAAGCCCTGGCCAAAGGCGCCGAACGCGGCGTGCACTTTTCCGACGACAAATTCTACGAGCTCGACCCGCTCGGCTCCGCCCAGTGTCTGGCAGCGGCCATCAAGCGCGAAAAGTGCGACCTCGTCCTCACTGGCCTACAGAGCGACGACCACGGCTTCGGTCAGACCGGCGTGCTCCTTGCCGAGCTCCTCGGCCTGCCCCACGCCACCATCATCATGCAGATTGACGCCGCGGACGGCCGGCTGAAATTGAAGCGCGAACTCGAAGCCGGATGGTTCCAGTGGGTCGAGCTGCCGCTGCCCGCTGTCCTTTCCATCCAGAGTGGCATCAACAAGCCGCGCTACGCCACGCTCAAGGGCATCATGGCCGCGAAAAAGAAGGAGATTACCACGCTCGCCCGCGCTGATCTCGGCGTCACCGTCGCGCCCACGCAGCGCATCGAGCGCATCTACGTCCCCAAGAAAACCAAGAAAACGGAAATCCTCGCCGGCACGGCGAAAGAGGCCGCCGCTAAGCTGGTCGAAAAACTGAAGCACGAAGCCCGGGTGCTCTAATGAAAATCCTCGTCGTCACCGAACAGCGCGAAGGCCAGTGGAACCGCGCATCCTTCGAAACTCTCGCCGCCGCCCAGCAGGCTGCGCGCGATACCGGCGCATCCATCACCGCCGCCGTCATGGGCAAAGGGATCTCCGGGCTCGCCAAAGAACTCGCCGCTTACAAAGTTGCCGAAGTCCTCGCCGTCGAGCACGACCTGCTCGAAAAATACACCTCCGACGGCTACACGCTGGCATTGAAACAGGTCATTACAGAGGCCAAGCCCGACTTCGTCTTCTTTCCCCATACCTATCAGGTCCGCGATTTCGCCCCCAAGCTGGCCGCCTCGCTCGGCCGCGGCATGATTGGCGACTGCGTTGGCCTGCGCCACGAGAACGGTCGGCTCGTCTTCGTCCGCCAGATGTTCCAGGGGAAGACCGCTGCCGATGTCGTCTTTCAGGGCGACGCGCCCTGGTTCTCCAGCTTTCAAGCCGGTGCATTCCGCGGCGACCAGGTGGAAACCGGAGGCGCCGCCGCGCCGCGGACCGTCGCAGTGGATGTAAAGCCCGAACAAATCCGCACCAGGCCGCTCGAACTTTTCCGTGAAGCCAAGCAGGCCGTGGACCTGACGCAGGCTCCCATCATCGTCGCCATCGGCCGCGGCATCAAGGAGGCCACGAACATTCCGCTCGCGGAAAAACTCGCGCAAACCATCGGCGGTGAAATCGCGGCCTCCCGACCCATTTGCGACGAAGGCTGGCTACCGCTCGAGCGCCAGATCGGCAGCTCAGGGCAAACTGTCGCACCCAAGCTTTACATGGCGATCGGAATCAGCGGCGCCATCCAGCACGTTGTGGGCATGAAAGGCTCGCGCACCGTCGTAGCCATCAACAAGGACGCGAATGCTCCCATCTTCGAAGTCGCGGACTACGGCATCGTGGGCGACCTGTTCGAAATCGTTCCTGCACTGACCGAAGAACTGGCCAAG
>DASPSB010000385.1:0-2084 GCA_035624135.1 Candidatus Acidiferrales bacterium
CGCATGCCACTTGGGCCAAAGGGGTCGCCGGTCGGGCGAAAACCGGAATGCGCGCATGGGCTCGCGCGTGGCGTCCGCCACGGCCAGGATGCGGTTGCGCGGTTCCACCAGGTCGGGATGGGGATAGAACCCCGAGTCCACAAGCGCCAAGGTGACGCCGCGGCCCGAGAAGCGCGGGTCTGCGCGCAGCCGCAGCGGCGTGGGAATAGCTCCGAAGGCCGCTTCGGCATCGAGCGGCCACGACGACTGGACGCTCCGGTCAAACGAACTGGCGCCGTGATCCAGCAGATTGCGCAGCAGGTTTTTCTGCACGCACGCCGGACAGCCGCCTTCTTTGTTTTTCCAGAACGGATACCATTGCGCTTCGTCGAGCAACGAACGCGCGACGGTCGTGCCGCACCCAGGGCAATTCGCTTGCCGGTGCCGCTTCAACAGCGCCCAGCGGCCGCGATCAATCGGCACTCCGCTATGCCTCCATCATCGCGATCACGGTTGGACGATGGCCACTTTATTTACGCCGCTGCACGCGAGGTAAAGCTTCCCGTCGGGAGTGGCGACCATGTTGCGCACCACTCCGCCGCCTGAAGGAATCGGCGCCAGAGCAAACGACTCCGTCTTCGGATCGAAACGCACCACGGTATTGGGATGCACGCCCGCTTCGCTGTACCACACCATGCCGTCGCGCGTAATGGCGATGCCGTAAGGTTCGGACTGCGGGCCTCCGGGCGAGGCCCACTCCTTGACGCTTCCGGTTTTCGGATCAAAGAGCGCCAGAAAGCCCCGCGCGAAATCGGAGTAATAGATGCGATCGTCCGCCGCAATCGCCAGCCTCCGCGGCCGCGCGCCCTCCGGAAGCATGTGTTCGGTTACCGCCAGCGTTTGTGGATTGATTTCGCCGAGTTTGTTGGACCCGAATTCACAAAAGTAGGGAATGTCCTTGCTGTTCATCACGATTCCATAGGGCAGTGCGTGCGCGGTGGGAACCGGACTCAGATCGACCTTTCCGGAGCGCGGATCGAGCCGACCGACCATGTTGCCGCCCTGCACCGTGAACCAAAGAATGCCGTGCGAATCGAAGGCAAGTGAGTGCGGGTCCCGGGCCGCATTGTCGGGCATGGGATATTCGGTCACTTCGCCGGTTTTTGGGTTCAGCTTTCCGATGAGCGCGGCGTAATTGCCCGTGTACCAGATGTTGCCGTCGCGGTCGGGAGCGAGCCCGTGCGGGCCGGAGTGCGCCGTTTTCAGCGGAAACTCCGTGATCGTGCCGTTTGCGGGATCGAGCCGGCCGAGCTTGTTCGCTTCCTGCTCGGTGAACCACAGCGCGCCGTCGGGGGAGACGGTTGGATCATGGGGCCGTGCTTTTGGGGTCGGCACATCCCATTCGCGGATGGTGACGCTGAGCGTCCCGACGGCCGGCGATGCCCCCGTAGCCGTGCCGAGGCGACGCGTGTATGCTCCCGCCGCCGTTGCCAGCAGCATCAAACCCGATGCGAGGGCGATTTGCATTCGTGTCATGAGGTTCTCCCACGCGGGCGCGCTCTAGTCTACTGCCGCGGATTACATGCTAGAATATTTTTGTTCCACGCGCCCGTAGCTCAGCTGGATAGAGCGTCTGGCTACGAACCAGAAGGTCGGGAGTTCGAATCTCTCCGGGCGCGCCACCCACCTCCACCTGAATCATTCCGACACCCCCAATCTCTGAGGTAGACTCTCCCGCGCTCGATACGCAACTCGGCCGGGAGGAGATTATGCATCGCAGGACTGTTCTGAAAATCGCCGCGCAAACTGCCGCCGCGGTGGCCGCCGCGCCCTTGCTCAATTTCGGACGCTTCCGCCTGTTTGCGGCAAGCCCGCGGGAGTATTCCGCGCGCTGCATCGAACTGGTCCGGCGTTCCAACGTGATTGACATGCTCAACGTTTTCAGCCTCTACATGGTATTGGCGCCACTGATGGGCGAAAAGAATCCCTCCTGGCTCCAGAATCCGGCGCTCCTGCCCGCCTCCGAGTTGCAACGCGCCCGCGAGAGCGGCTACAACGTCCTCCACATCGCCGTGGGCCTTGGCGACTACGACAGCACGCTGCGG
>DASPSB010000392.1:0-8006 GCA_035624135.1 Candidatus Acidiferrales bacterium
GCTGCCGCCAACGAGCAGCTCCCCTACCCTGGGTTCCAGTACGAGGACATCGGCATAAAGGCCAAAGCGACGCCGCACATTCATCCCTCGGGCGACGTCACCGTTACGCTCAACCTCGAACTTCGCGGACTTTCCGCAGCCAACTACAACGGCATCCCCGTCCTCACCAACCGCACCGTCGAACAAACCGTCCGGCTACATCCCAATGAGCCTTCCGTTCTTAGTGGAATCTACTCGGAGCAGGAAACGCTCGGCGTCACGGGCACCCCCGGTGCCGCGGATCTCCCCGGTCTTCAGGAATTGTTTTCCAATCGCAACACGCAAACGCAGCAGACTGAGCTCATTGTCGTGGTCAATCCCCGCATCGTGCGCATCGCCCCGCGCACCCAGGAGGCTTTCTACGCCGGACGTGAACGACAGGCAGCGTCCGCAGGCGGCGCCGAGTTCGGACCACGCGAGCAGCCCGAAGGGACGCCTGAGCGCCCGCCCACTCCCCTCCAGCCGTTCGCGCCCGGCCAGCAGCTTCCGCCGGGTCAACTCCCCCAGCCCGGCCAGCAGCCTGTGCGCCCCGGTGAGAATCCCCAGGGTGGTGCGCCTACCCGCCCCTAGCGAAACAACAATGCGGCTGATTACAGAAGCCGATGCCCTCTCGACTCCCCATGTTGCGGAACGACACACCCCTCCCTGCGCCTCTGCAACCGGCCCGGAATTTTGGGAGTCCACTACGGCGTAGCGTCAAACACCACGACAGGCTGGTACGTCCGCGGCACCACTGCTTCTGCCACGGCAATCAACTTCTGCTGCTGGCTGAACACCCGCAGCCTCGGCGGCGCGGGCGCTCCCGAGTCGAGGTGCGAGGTGGCTCCCGGCGGCGCGGTGAACTGCCCCGGTTGGATCTGCGCGAGCGGCAGCGTAAACCGGGCTCCGTGCTTCACCCGCCGCTCCACCACCGGCAATACCGTAGCCCGCGGCAATTCCGGCAGCATGCGTTCCAGCGGAATGATCAGCTCCGCCGCCCGTCCCGCTCGCGCCGCGGTCTGCAATTCGTCCAGCGAAACCGCCTGGTCGAGCGTGAATTCGCCCACCGCCACGCGCGAAATTTCCTCCAGGTGCGCGCCCGTTCCCTGCCGCGCCCCCAGATCGTGCGCCAGCGAACGGATATACGTCCCAGCTCCGCACTCGATCACGCAACGCACCCGCGAGCCCTTCACTTCTTCGATTCGGAACTCGTACACGTCCACCTCGACTGGTTTGAGTTCCACGGGTCGGTTTTTCCGCGCCAGTTCGTGCGCCGCGCGCCCCGCGATTTTCTTCGCCGAGTACGCCGGCGGCGTCTGCACCAGATGTCCGGTGAACTCGGCAGCCAGCGGCTCAATCTCCGCGCGTGTCAGCTCCGGGACCTTGTCTTCTCCCCGCGGCTTTCCATCTGCGTCGTAAGTATCCGTCGCGTACCCGAACCGGATGGTGGATTCGTAGCGCTTCCGCCGTCCCGCGTAAAATCTCGCCAGCCGCGTCGCACGCCCCAGCAGCAGCACCAGCACTCCCGTCGCCAGAGGATCGAGTGTCCCCAGATGCCCGATCTGCCGGAATCCCAAAACCCGCCGCACCATTTCCACCACGTCGTGCGACGTCCGTCCGCGCGGTTTGTGGATTACGAGCGCGCCGTCAATCGGCGGTGGCTGGGGCTGGCGTGGCATTCGGCCGCAGCTTCAGGACGCGTCCTTATCCGGCTCCGGCGGCCGGTGCAGCAGCTCTTCCAGGCGGACGCCTTCGACCCCCGAGGAGTCCACGACGAAATGAATCTCGGGAGCCCGCCGCAGATCCAGCCGCTGCGCCAGTTCGCTGCGGATGAATCCCAGCGCTGCCGCCAGCCCCTCGCGCACTCCGCGCCGCTCCTCGTTCGTCCCGAATGCGGCCAGAAAGATGCGCGCGTGCTTCAGGTCCGGCGTCACCGTCACTTCCGCGATGCGCACTGGCCCTGCCAGCCGCGGGTCCTTCAGTTCCCCCGCCAGCATGGCCTCCAATTCGTGGCGGATTTCTTCTGCCACGCGCTCGTGGCGGTGGCGAACGGTAGTCATGGGAATCAGGCCTCAGTTTCCAAAATGGGAATTCAGGCCTCACAGAACCTCGACGGTGCTGCCCACCAGATCGCGGCCCAGCAGCCGTTCCGATTCATTGGCCACTTTTTCGAGCGAATCTTCCAGGTGTCTCGTGTCCGGCGAAATCGTCACCACGCCCACCAGCGCCCGCTGCCAGGTTTCCTGGTGGTCCAGCTCCGCGATGGCGATGTTGAACTGCCGCCGCAGGCGGTCTTTCAGGCTGCGCAGCACCTGCCGCTTGTCCTTCAACGATCTGGCATCAGGAATGTAAATCTCGAGCGTGAGCAATCCGATGGGCATCGTCTGCCTCCCCGTGTCCCGAATCCCCGTCCCGAAGATTCGGGACGGCGTTCGAGGACGGCCGAACGATCAGGCCCGTGTCGCCGCGGCGGCTTCGAGCGCTTCCACCGTGAAGAACTCGATCACGTCGCCCACTTTCACGTCGTTGAAATTCGCGATCCCCACGCCGCACTCGAAGCCGGAGCGCACTTCGCTAGCATCCTCTTTGAACCGCTTGAGAGAGCTCACCTTCCCCGTGTACACCACCACGCCCTCCCGCACCAGCCGCAGCTCTGCGTCGCGCTTGATGGTTCCATCAGTCACATAGCAGCCCGCCACCGTGCCCACTCCCTTGATGCGGAACGTGTTGCGCACTTCCGCGCGACCCAGGTGCACTTCTTTGTACACGGGCTCCAGAAGCCCGGCCAGCGCCTTCTTCAGCTCTTCCGTCAGTTCGTAGATGATCGTGTGCGTGCGGATGTCCACCTTTTCCTGCTGCGCCAGGTCCGCCGCCTTCCGATCCGGACGCACGTTGAATGCGATGATGATCGCGTTCGATGCCGACGCCAGCAGCACGTCCGTTTCTGTTACTGCGCCCACGCTCGAATGGATGATCTTGATTTTCACCTCCTCGCTCGAAAGCTTGGGCAGCACTTCGTTCAGCACTTCGACCGATCCCTGCACGTCCGCCTTCAGCACGATGGGCAGCTCCTTCACTTCGCCCGCCTTGAGCTGCTCGTGCAACTGGTCCAGCGTGATCCGGCCCGTCGCCGTGCGCGCCAGCGACTGCTCGCGGATTTTCGACTGCCGGTAGTCCACAATGTGCCGCGCCTTGACTTCGTCTGCCACCTGGAAGTTGTCGCCCGCTTCTGGAATTCCCTGCAGCCCGAGTACCTCCACGGGCGTCGAGGGGCCCGCGGCCCGCACCGGATGCGCGCGGTCGTCGAACATGGCGCGCACCTTCCCGTACACCGCGCCGCAGAAGAAGAAGTCGCCCACGTGCAGCGTCCCGTTCTGCACCAACACGGTAGCCACCGGCCCACGCCCTTTGTCCACACGCGACTCCAGCACTGTGCCGCTCGCCGGCACCGCCGAACTCGCCTTCAGCTCGCGCAAATCGGATACCAGCAGGATCATTTCCAGCAGTTTGTCCAGGTTTGTCTTCTGCTTCGCCGAAACCTCCACCATCACCGTGTCGCCGCCCCACTCTTCGGGCAGCAGGCCGTGGTCGGCCAGTTGCCGCTTCACCCGTTCCGGTTGCGCGTCCGGCTTGTCGATCTTGTTGATGGCCACCACGATGGGCACGGTCGCGTTCTTCGCGTGATTGATCGCTTCGATCGTCTGCGGCATCACTCCGTCGTCCGCGCCGACCACCAGCACGACCACGTCCGTCACCTTTGCACCGCGTGCGCGCATGCGTGTGAACGCTTCGTGGCCCGGCGTATCGATGAACACGATCTTCCGGTCGTGCACGTGCACTTCGTACGCGCCGATGTGCTGCGTGATTCCGCCGGCTTCGCCCTCCGCCACGCTGGTCTCGCGGATGGCATCCAGCAGGCTGGTCTTCCCGTGGTCCACGTGGCCCATCACCGTCACCACCGGAGCGCGCGGCTCCATCCCAGCCGTCTTCTCCTCGCGCGAAACCTCTTCGACCACTTCCTCTTCGAACGACTTCACCGTCACGATTCCGTTGAACGCTTCGGCCAGCGACGTAGCCGTCGCCACGTCCAGCGGCTGGTTGATGGTCGCAAATACGCCGCGCCCCAGCAGCGTGGCCAGCAACTCCTTCGCGCGGACATCCAGCTTCTCCGCGAGCTGCCGCACGGTGATTCCCTCCGTGATAGTCACCTCGCGCGGTTCGCGCGGCACAGGCGCCGGCAGTTCCGCCACGCCGCTGCGTCCGGCTGGCCCGCGCCGCCCTGCGGCTTCGGCGCGCGCGCGAACTGGATGCAGCTTTCGCTCGCCCTCCTCGAATCGTTTTTCCGCCAGCGGCCGACCGCCTGCTGCGGACTTGGTGGACTTGCGCTGGTAGAGCGGCTTGCCCACTTCCGGCTTTGCGGGAGGCATCACTCCCATGGCCACGCCCGGCGATGCCGTCAACCGTGGCGGACGGCCGGGACGCGCGCCCGTCGAACCCGCGGTTCCGGGGATGGGGGGCTTGCGCGGCAATTGCGGCATGGGCGCGGACGCTCGTTCCGCGGGTGGCGCGGTGATGGGCGGCTTCAATGGCAGCGATGGGGGCGGCGCCTTCACTGGTTGCGGGCGCGCCACCAGCGGCTGTCCTGCGGGACGTGCGGCTATGGGAATGCCCGGCGCGGCCGGTGCCATTGCCGGGCTCAGCGGGGTTCGAGCCGGAGCGGGGGCTGGAGGAGTGGCGATTGGCGGCTTCGCCGGAATGGGCGGCGGCGCGCTGGCGGGTTTCGGTGGAACCGGGGGCGGAGCAGGGCGCGCTGCAGCAGGATGCGCCTGCGGCACACCACTAGCCGCGGCCGGCACCACAACGGGAGCCTTCAGCGCGGGACGAGGGGGAAGCTCAATCTTTGTGGGAGCCGGCGATGGAGCCACGGCCGCCAGTGGGGGCGCAGCGACCTCCTTCTCGAATTTCTTCTCGGGCTCTTCCAGAGCCAGGGGCACGCGAGCCGGCTCATCCGCAGCTTCAGGGCCACCCAGCAGTTTGCGGCGCACTTTTTCCGCCACATCGATGTCGATCGAGCTCGAATGCGTCTTCTTTTCATTGACGCCGAACCCCGGCAGAAGATCGAGAATGGCCTTGGCCTTGACCTCGAGCTCGCGGGCCAGTTCGTTGATGCGGATTTGCGCGTGCTCGCTCATTCGCCTCCGTCAGCTTCTCCCTGGTTCATTCCCGGTTCTGCCTCTTCCCCGGCGGGCGTCTCATGAGCCGCCGGGCCTCCATCGGCTTGCGCGTCCGCTGCCGCAGCCTCGGCTTCTGGCTGCGCCGTGGTTCCGGCAGATTGAGCTTCTTGGGACCCTTCAGCGGATTCCGCCGACGCGGCGGGTGTTGCCGCGCCGGACTGCGCGGCTTCCAGACCCTCGAAGTGGGCCACCACGGACTGGCGGATCTTCTCCACCATCTTTTCGCCGATTCCAGGAATCTCAAGCAATTGCTCGGCGGACATATCTGCCAGACGCTCGATGGATGTGATGCCATGCGCCTCGAGTTTTTCGAGCGTCTTCGGCCCCACGCCCTTCAAATCGGAAAGCGGGGTCACCGGAGCAGTGAGCGCGGACATCTGCTCTTCGATTTCCTGACGCTTCTCTTCTTCGCTCTTGATGTCAATGTTCCAGCCGATCAGTTTGCTGGCCAGCCGGACGTTCTGGCCCTTCTTGCCGATGGCCAGCGAGAGCTGCGTGTCCTCGACGATCACTTCGAGCCGCTTCTCTTCGGTGTCCACGATCTGCACGCGAGTGACCTTGGCGGGCGAAAGCGCCTTCTGCGCGAAGGCCACGATTTCTTCCGAGTATGGAATGATGTCGATCTTCTCGCCGCGCAGCTCGCGGATGATGGACTGCACGCGCATGCCCTTCATGCCCACGCACGCGCCCACCGGGTCCACTTCTTTGTCGCGGCTTTCCACTGCAATCTTCGTCCGCTCGCCGGCCTCGCGCGCTACCGCGCGGATACGCACCGTGCCGTCGTAGATTTCCGGGACCTCCATCTCAAACAGCCGCTGGACAAGCATTCCGTCCGCCCGGGAAACCACCACCTGCGGCCCGCGCGCCGCGCGCTCCACCAGTTTAATCACCACGCGAAGCCGCTCGCCCAGGTTGTAGCTCTCCAGCCGCGACTGCTCCCGCTTGGGCAGCCGCGCTTCCGTCCGCCCGATGTCCACAATCAGGTCGGGGCCCTCCGTCCGCTTCACGATGCAGTTCACCATTTCGCCGACGCGTCCGTTGTACTCGTTGTAGATGGTGTCGCGCTCGGCCTCGCGGACTTTTTGCAGGATCACCTGCTTCGCCGTCTGCGCGGCGATGCGGCCCAGCACGTCGGTGGGCTTGGAGAACAGGATTTCACTTCCGACGGCGGCCTGCGGGTCGAACTTCTGCGCGTCGCTCACCGTGATTTGCTTTTGCGGGTCCTCCACGGTTTCGACCACGGTGCGCACGGCGAACACGTCCACCTGGCCAGTATCCGGGTTGAAGCGCGAACGGAGGTCTTCCTCCGTCTTGTAATACTTGCGCGCCGCCACTACCATCGCGTCCTCAATGGCCGCAACGATGATCTCCGGCTCGATGTGTTTCTCCCGGCTGATTTGCTCGATCGTCTGAGACAGCGGACTTGCCATTCCTGCCTCTCCCTTGCCTGCCCTTGTCTCGCCGCAATCGGCGGCCTACAACTCCACCACGAGCTGCGCCTTCCGGATCCACTCGAAGGGAAGCTCGACCACTCTTCCATTCGCTTCAAGCTGTACTCGCCCGTCCTTGTAACCCGCGAGCCGCCCCTCGAAAAACGTGACGTTCTCCACCGGCTGCGAGAGCGAAATCTTGGCCCGCCGCCCCGCGAACCTCTCGAACTCTGCGGGCTTGGTCAGTTTGCGGTCCAGCCCGGGCGAGCTTACCTCCAGCACATATCCCGCCTGTCCCGGAATGAGCTCTTCCACGTCCAGGATGACGCCCAGTTCCTGGCTGACCTTTTCGCAGTCCCCGTGGTTCACGCCCCCGGGCTTGTCCAGCACCACCCGGAGAAAACGCTGGCGGCCTACTTTCCATTCGACGTCTACGACCTCGAGGCCGGAAGCGCCCGCCACCCGCTCTGCCACCTCGCGAATCTTTTCGATCTTCATTCTCCGACCGGGACTTTCCCGCCGAGCGCGGACACCCCAGTTGCGGCCGTCGCCCCGGCCAACAAAAAAGTGGGCTTTCGCCCACTCTGGTGTTCGACCCCTCGCCAGGAAGTTTCACTCTACCTCAGCACTAACGGGAAAGCAAGCGAGCGGCCCCAGGCCCTGCCTAGCGATGCGGAAAGACACCCCGCTGCTATGCGGGAGAACGCAGCGCTGGGGGCTCTGAGCCTATGGTTTCGGCTTGGCGGGAGGCGGATTGGTCGCGGGCTGCACCGGCTTCTGAGCAGCAGAGGCCGCGCCGGGCTTGGCGGGCGCCGAGGCCGCAGCCTTGACGGGGTAGGCCTGGTCATACAGCCGGATGATATCCTGCGTTATGTCGAGCTGGTTGGAGCAGTAGATGTTGCATACCTGGGCGTCCATAATCATCAGATAGCCATTATCGCGGGCGTACCGGGAAATGATCTCTCCCATCTTGCGGCCGAGCTTCTCGATGGCGTCCTGCTGAGCCTCGTTCATGTCCGCCTGGTACTCTTCCTGTTTGCGCTGGAGCTGCTGTTGCATCCGTGTGCCCTGGCGCTCCAGGCGGGCGCGCTCCTCATCGCTCAGCGTCCTGGCCCCGCTCGTCAGACGGTTCTGGATGTCCTCCAGGTTCTTGCGCATGTTTTCGAGATCGGCCTGCTTCGCGGAAAACTGGGACTGAATCTCGGCAGCTACCTGCTTGCCTTCCGCCGTGCTGCCCAAAGCGGCGCGGATATCCACAATCGCAACCTTCGGAAACGCATTTGCAGCGGCGGCCGGCGGAGGCGGAGCACTCTGGGCCCTCACC
>DASPSB010000419.1:0-7810 GCA_035624135.1 Candidatus Acidiferrales bacterium
TGCGGGGGTGCCTGCCATCTCACCAAACAGGAATTGAAGAGAACGGTCGGAGCCGGCGAGTGAGCGCAGCGCAGACAGAAGTCGAAGCGGGAAGAGATCCAATGCAACTCGGCGAACTGCTCGAAGGTGTGGCCAGAGCGAACGGAGGAGCGCGCGTGGCCGGGACGGAGCGCGAGATTGCCGCCGTGGCCTACGACAGCCGCAAAGTGACGCCAGGTGCGCTGTTCGTGGCCATTCGCGGCGAACGCGCGGACGGAAATTTGTTCGTGGACGATGCGCTGAAGCGCCGTGCGGCGGCTGTCGTGAGCGCGCAGGCGCGGCGGGCGAGCGGTGTTCCCGCGGACGTCGCCTGGGTGCAAGTCGAAGAGCCGAGAAAGGCGCTGGCGCAAATCGCCGCGAATTTCTTTGGGCATCCTGCAGACGCTCTCGAGCTGGTCGGAATCACTGGAACCAACGGCAAGACGACCACCTCGTTCCTGATGGATTCGATTCTGCGGGCGGCCGGGCATTCGACAGGACTGTTCGGCACGATTCTGTATCGCACGCCGAAGGGCGAATCGCCGGCGGTGCACACCACGCCGGAATCGCTCGAGCTCGAAAAGTTTTTTGCGCAGGTGCGGAACGAAGGCGGCACGCACGTCACGATGGAGGCCAGTTCGCACGCGCTGGCGCTCGATCGCGTCTGGGGCTGCCGGTTTGCCGCGGCGATTTTCACCAATCTGACCCGCGACCATCTGGATTTCCACAAGACCATGGCGGCGTACGGTGCGGCCAAGCGGCGTCTGTTTGAAGGCACGGGCGCGGGCGCGCCGCGCGTCGGCGTGGTGAACCAGGATGACCCGTTCGGGGATCGTCTGAAGGGACTGGCGCAGTGCACGCTCACCTACGGGCTCGCGCCCGGCGCTGATCTCACCACGAAGCGATTCACCCTTTCGTTTACAGGCCTCGAATTCACCATCGAGACGCCGGAAGGAAAACTCGAAGCTGTCTCGCCGCTGGTCGGCAAGATCAATGTGTACAACATTCTCGCAGCCGTCGCCGCGGCGGTCGGAATCGGCATTCCGCGCGAGGCCATCGAACGCGGGATACGGAATTGCAGCCGCGTGCCCGGCCGGTTCGAGCGCGTCGATTGCGGCCAGCCCTTCCTGGTGATTGTGGATTATGCGCATACCGACGACGCCCTGCGCAATTTGCTCGAGACCGCGCGCGGGCTGAATAAATCCGGTCGCATCATCACGCTGTTCGGCTGTGGCGGGGAGCGCGACCGCACCAAACGCCCTCTGATGGGCGAGGCCGCGGGAACCCTGAGCGATCTGGTCGTGCTTTCCAGCGACAACCCGCGCGGCGAGGATCCGCTGAACATCATCAACGACGCTCTGGTCGGACTCCAGCGCACAGGCACCGAATATTTGGTGGAACCAGACCGCGCCAGGGCCGTTCGATTGGCGATCGAAGGCGCGCGCCCCGGCGATATCGTCCTCCTGGCCGGGAAAGGCCACGAGACCTACCAGGTGCTGCGCGACAGAACGATTGACTACGACGACCGCGAGGAGGCGCGCCGCGTTCTGAGAGGACTGGGTCATTTGAAGTGAAAGAAGAATGAGGCCGGGAGCGGCAGTCCGCAGGCCGCCGCAACCGCCGAAGGAGCTGCAGCCGGAGACACATGGCGAACTCGCACGGTGGGACAGCCCAATCCCGCAGCGCCCAGGCCGCGGGAACGCCCGCAGCGAAACCGGCTCGAAGACGAGTCCATGGATTGGTCATTGCAACAGGCGGCGCGGGCGATGGGCGCACTGCCCAGCGCGCCCGCCACGGCGGCGCTCGATGCGCGCGTCGCGGGGGTCTCGATTGATTCCCGCACGGTGGCGCGCGGGGAACTCTTCTTCGCCGTCCGCGGCGAGCGCCACGACGCCCACAAATTCGTTGCCGGAGCGCTGGGAGCGGGGGCTCTGGCGGCCGTTATTGCCGCCGGGCGCGCGCGCGAATACGAGCCCGCACTGCATTCGCGCCTCCTCGGTGTGGACGATCCCCTGGCTGCGCTCCAGCGGCTGGCGCGCGAATGGCGGCTGGCATGGAGGAGGGCGGCCGGGTCATCCGGCGCGCGGCGGCTTTTGGCCGGTGTTACGGGATCCGTGGGTAAAACGACGACCAAAGAGATCCTGGCGGCGCTTCTGGGCACGCGGTTCGGTACGCTGAAATCGACCGGGAACCTGAACAATCTGTTCGGCGTGCCGCTCACGTTGGCGCTCCTGGGGCCCGAGCACGACGCCGCCGTGATTGAAATGGGCATGAGCCGCATGGGCGAAATCGCGCGGCTGGCGTGGATGGCGCAGCCGGAAGTGGGCGTGGTCACGCGCGTCGCGCCCGTCCATTTGGAATTTTTCGCCTCCGTCGAGGAAATTGCCCTGGCGAAACGGGAATTGATTGAAGGACTCGCGGGCGACGAGCCGGTGGCGGTGCTCAACGCGGACGATGCGCGCGTCGCCGCGTTCGCGCAGGTGATCGAGCGGAGGGAAGCCGGGCGCGTGATTACGTTTGGCGTCAGCCCCGGCGCGGATTTTCGCGCCACCCGCATTACGGAGCGCGGCGTGGAAGGGACCGAACTCGAATACGTCGGCCCCGCGGGAGCCGTCACGCTGCGGCTGCCGCTCGTCGGCCGCTACAACGCTTTGAATGCGCTCGCCGCGCTGGCTGCGGCGAGCTGCTGGGGAATCGGCGCCGCCGAGGCCGAGCGCGCGTTTGCGGGCATCACGGCGGGCGCCATGCGTGGCGAAATTTTGCGTTTCGAGGCGGGCTACACAGTGATCAACGACTGCTACAACTCGAGCCCGGCGGCGCTGGCCGCCGCGGTTGCCTCGCTCGCGCACGTTCCCGAGGCACGCCGGCGTATTCTCGTCGCTGGCGAGATGCTCGAGCTCGGTCCCGCCTCGCCGCAACTGCATCGCGAGGCCGGCGCGCAGGCCGCTGCGTTCGGAAAGATCGGCTGGATCATCGGCGTCCAGGGCGAGGCGGCTCAGATTCTGCGCGGCGCCGCTGCCGCCGGACATTCCCCGGCGCAGCAGCGATTTTTCTCGAGCGCCGCGGAGGCCGCAGAGTTTCTCCCCGGATTCCTCGAGCGCGGCGACGTGGTGTTGCTGAAAGGTTCGCGCGGCGTTCATCTGGAGCGTGTTGTGGACGCGCTCGTGGCCCACAGCCCCCTCGCAACGGGCGCGGGGCCGGCGGTCGCGGAGAAGGGCAGGCGCTGAAATGCTCTACTACCTTCTCTACGGATGGTTGCAGCCCTACTTCAGCCCGCTGAACGTGTTCCGTTACATCACCGTGCGCACCGCGTTCGCGGGAATGACGGCGCTCGCCTTCGGACTGATTTTCGGTCCCGCGTTCGTGCGGCGGCTCCGTGCGCTGCAAGTGGGCCAGTTCATCCGCGAGGAAGGGCCCGAGAGCCACAAAAAGAAAGCGGGAACGCCCACGATGGGCGGCCTGCTGATCATCCTTTCGATCGTGATTTCCACTGTGCTCTGGGCGGACGTGCGCAGCCCGTTCGTCCTGCTCGCGTTGTTCTCCCTGCTGGCCTTCGGGGCCATTGGCTTCGCGGACGACTACGCGAAAGTGGTGAAGCAGCAAAATCTGGGCCTGCGCGGCCGCACCAAACTGTTTCTTCAGTTCCTCACCGCGTTTTTCGCGGGGATTATCCTGCTTCTGCTTCGGGCCAAGGGTGTCTATTCGACGGCGCTCATTATGCCGTTCTTCAAGCGAGTCCATCCGGAGCTTGTTATTACGCCTCTGCTCGCCAATCCCTATCTATGGAGCGTGGCGTATCTGCCGTTTCTCATCTTTCTCACCCTGGTGATTGTGGGCTCCTCGAACGCGGTAAACCTGACGGACGGCTTGGACGGGCTGGCCATCGGCTGCGTGGTGGTGGCTTCGGGAGCGCTGTCCGCGTTGACCTACGTTTCGAGCCACGCCGGCTTCGCGTCGTATCTGGACCTGCCCCACAGCCCGCGCGTCGGCGAGCTGACTATCTTTTGCGGCGCCATGTCGGGTTCCGCGCTCGCGTTTCTTTGGTACAACGCACATCCCGCGGACGTCTTCATGGGCGACGTCGGATCGCTCGCGCTCGGCGGCGCGATCGGGACGGTCGCGGCGATCATCAAACAGGAAATTCTGCTGTTCTTCATCGGCGGCATTTTCGTGATTGAAGCGTTGTCCGTGATTCTCCAGGTGGGCTACTACAAACTCACCCGGAAGCGCATTTTCCGCATGGCGCCGCTGCACCACCATTTCGAGCAGATTGGATGGAGCGAATCGAAGGTGATTGTGAGGTTCTGGATCGCGTCCCTGGTCTTCGCGCTCTTCGCGCTCACCACGCTCAAACTGCGATGAAACCGGAAGTCGAGCTGCGGGGCAAGCGCGTGCTGGTCGTGGGACTGGCGCGCACGGGTGTGGCTACGGCCCTGTTTTGCGCCGAGAGAGGCGCAATCGTGACGGCCACAGACACCCTGGCCGGCCCCGAACTGGTGGGCCCGGCTGCGAAACTGGGCTCCGCCGGGATCGCGCTCGAACTCGGCGGACATCGCCGCGAAAGTTTCCTCGCCGCCGGCCTCGTCGTGCCGAGCCCGGGCGTACCCTTCGACCAGCCCGACCTCGTGGCTGCCCGCAAAAAGGGCATTGCGGTTTGGAGCGAAATCGAGCTGGCCTGGCGCTTCCTGCGCGGGCGCCTCGTGGCCATCACCGGCTCGAACGGAAAAACCACCACCACCGCGCTGACCGGCCACATTTTGAAGACGGCCGGGCTGCCCGCGCTCGTCGGAGGAAATATCGGAACGCCGCTCATTTCCCTGGTGGAGCAATCGAGCGACGCGAGCATCGCCGTGGTCGAGGTTTCCAGCTTTCAATTGGAGGCCATCGTGGCCTTCCGGCCGGACCTGAGTGTGTACCTGAACCTGACGCCGGACCACATCGACCGTCATGGCTCGATGGAAGGCTACGCCTCCTCAAAAGCCCGCATCTTCGAAAACCAGAGGCGCGAAGACGCCGCGGTGATGAACGCGGACGATGCTCCCTCGGCTCGATACGCCCCCTCCCGCCCGCGCGTGTATTGGTTCAGCCGGAAGAAAGAGGTCCCGCGCGGCGCGTTCCTGCGCGGCGACGACATCATCTTCTGCGACGGCGACGCCGAAGCGCGGTTGGCCTCGCGCGCCGAAATTTCCCTCCGCGGCCTGCACAATCTGGAAAACGTGCTCGCCGCATCCACCGCCGCCTGCCTGGCGGGCGCGCCGCCCGCCGCCATCGCCGAGGGAGTGCGCACATTTCCCGGTGTCCAGCATCGCCTGCAGTTCGTCGCGGAGATTGCCGGCGTGCAGTTCTACAACGACTCGAAGGCCACCAACGTGGACGCCACCGAAAAAGCACTGGAGGCGTTCCCCGGCAATCTTCTCGTAATCCTCGGCGGCAAGGACAAAGGCAGCGACTACCGTCCGCTGCGTCCGCTGCTGGAACGCTCCGCCCGCCGGGCATTCCTGATCGGCGCGGCCGCCGAGAAAATTGCCGGTCAGATCGAGGGAGCCGTTCCGCTCGAACGTAGTGGCACTCTGGACCGCGCCGTCCACGCCGCGTTCGCGGCGGCGCGGCCGGGAGACATCGTGCTCCTCGCGCCCGCGTGCGCCAGCTTCGACCAGTTCCAGAATTTCGAGCATCGCGGCCGCGTATTTGTCGAGCTGGTCCGCGGCCTCGCGGCCAGCGCCGCGGTCCCGGGGCTTCGGGACTCCGCCGGCGGGAGGACCTGATGCCCCGCGGCATGCGTCCCGACCGCTGGCTGTTCCTCGCCACGCTCGCGCTCTGCATGATGGGCGCCGTCATGGTGTTCAGCGCCTCCGCAGTCACCGCGCAGAGCCAGACGGGCAGCGCCTACGGCTTCTTTCTACGCCAGATGGCTGCGCTCGCGATCGGCCTCGCCGGCATGGCCGGACTCGCGCGGCTCGATTACCGCCTGCTGCGCCGGCCTCCCGTGGTATTCACCTCGCTGGGCATCGTGCTGGTGCTGTTGCTCGGCGTTCTGCTGCTCGACCGCGCCCACGCCACGCATCGCTGGATCCGGCTGGGGCCGGCGAGCCTTCAGCCTTCCGAATTCGCAAAGCTCGCGGTAATCATTTTCCTCGCCTGGTTCCTCGAACCCCGCGTGAAGCCTGGCGGCAACGGCGTGAACCGTGTGTGGGAGACGCTGGTGCCTGCCCTCGGGCCGGTCGTGGTGCTGGCCGCGCTCGTCGTCATCGAACCCGACCTCGGCACCTCGCTGATGATTCTGCTCGTGGCGGGCGCCATGCTCTTCGAGGCCGGCCTCTCGTTGCGGTTCGTGAGCGCGGCGATTGCGGCCGCGATTCCCGTGGTTTATCTGCTCATCGCCCGTGTGCCCTACCGCTACAACCGGCTCATGGCGTTTCTGCACCCCGACCAGGACCCGCAGGGCGCGGGCTTCCAGTTGCTCCAATCTTTGATCGCCGTCGGCTCCGGCGGTTTTTTCGGCGTCGGACTGATGGCCAGCCGGCAAAAATTGTTCTATCTCCCCGAGGCGCACACCGATTTCATTTTCGCGGTTCTCTGCGAGGAACTGGGATTCATCGGCGCGGCGATTGTGGTTGCGCTGTTCGGTATGTACGGCTGGCGCGGCCTTCGCGCGGCTCTGGCCGCTCCCGATGACTTCGGCCGGATGCTGGCCATGGGCATCACCTTCCTGGTCGTCGGGCAGGCGCTCTTCAATCTGAGCGTGGTCGTGGGACTGCTTCCGACGAAAGGGATTCCGCTGCCGTTCATCAGTTATGGCGGCTCGAGCCTGGTCGTGATGCTGCTGGCCACCGGAATCCTGTTGAACATCAGCCAGTACGCGGACTGACGTGAAGCTGGCGATTGCAGGCGGAGGAACGGGAGGCCATGTGTTCCCGGCCGTGGCCGTGGCCCGCGAATGGCTCGCCCGGGGACAGGAGCGCGAGGTGTTGCTGGTGGGAACCGAACGCGGCATGGAATCGCGGCTGGTGCCGGAAGCTGGCCTGCCGTTTGCCGCCATTCCTGTCGGTGGGCTCAAAGGAATTGGCGGCATGCGCCTGCTCCGCAATCTCACGCTTCTCGCGCCCGCGCTGGCAAAATCCAGTGTGATCGTGGGAAACAACAGATTTGTGGCCGCGCTGGGAGTCGGCGGCTATGCCTCCGGGCCCTTCGTGCTCGCCGCCGCGATGGCCGGCGTGCCAACCGTCATCTTCGAGCCCAATGCCGAGCCGGGATTCACGAATCGCGTGCTGGCCCGGGTCGTTCGGCGCATCGCCACCGCCTACGAAACAACCGCCGCCCGCCTGGGCAGCCGTGCCGCGGTCACCGGCATCCCGGCGCGCCCGGCGTTCTTCCAGATTGCGCCGCGCGAGCATGTGCCCCCGTTTCGTGTGCTGATTACCGGAGGCAGCCAGGGGTCGCTGGTCGTCAACCGGACGGTCATCGATTCCCTCGATCTGCTGCGGCCTCGAAAAAATCAGCTTTTCCTCGTTCACCAGACCGGCGAACGCGACTATAATGCTGTGCGCGTGGCGTATGCGCGTCGGGAGATCAACGCGGAGGTCGTGCCCTTCATTTCGAATATGGCGGAGGAGTTCGCCCGGGCGGACTTGATCGTCTGCCGGGCGGGAGCGATCACGGCGGCGGAAGTCGCTGCCGCGGGACGCGCCGCCATCTTCATCCCCTTCGGCGCCGCTACCGATAGCCATCAGTTGCGCAACGCGCAGGCCCTCGAATCCGCGGGCGCCGCGCGCGTCATCCCGGAACCCCAGCT
>DASPSB010000439.1:0-2729 GCA_035624135.1 Candidatus Acidiferrales bacterium
GGCGGGCTTTAGCCCCTGAAGCCGGGCATCCATTTACAGCGGACCAGTAAGGATGTGGCTTTTAGTCGCCCTGCACAGAAACGAACATTCGGCTGTGCGCGTACATAACCCTGGGAGGTCGCAGTGGGCGCAACTGTTTGAGACAATCCTCGCGCTTCGCGAGGAGGGAGTTTTACCCCATGAATCGAAGAGCATTCCTCAAGAGTTCGGGTCTGGCAGCCATGCTGCAGTTCTGGCCGCGTTCGCTTTTCGCGGGCAACAAGTTTCGCCGCCGCCGTCCCTCGGATCCCGATTGGCCTTCCCAGGCGGCGTGGAAGCGGCTCAACGACGAAGTCGGCGGGAATTTGATTCCTGTCGAGTTTCCGATTGAGGCCTGCATCAAGGACGTGGACGGCCCTGCTTGCAAAGACCTCATCGCGAACATCAAGAATCCCTATTTCGTCGGCGATCAGCCCGGCCTCACGCAAACCCTCGGCTGGGTCGATGCCTGGTTCACCAAGCCCAGCGTCTACGCGGTTGCGGCGAAAGATGCGAACCACGTTGCCGCCGCGGTCCGCTTTGCGCGCGAGAATGATTTGCGCCTCGTGGTCAAGGGCGGCGGGCACAGTTATCTGGGCACATCCAATTCGGCCGATTCCCTGATGATTTGGACCCGCCACATGCACGGCGTCACACTGCACGACGCGTTCGTCCCGCAGGGCTGCGAGGGAAAACTGTCGCCCCAGCGCGCCGTTTCCTGCGGTTCCGGCGCCATCTGGATGCAGGCCTACGACGCCGTCACCACCAAAGCCGGCGGCTACGTGCAGGGCGGCGGATGCACCACCGTGGGCGTCGCGGGTCTGGTGCAGAGCGGCGGCTTCGGAAGTTTTTCCAAGCACTACGGTTCCTGCGCCGCTGGCCTGCTCGAAGTGGAAGTGGTCACCGCGGACGGAAAAATTCGCATCGCCAACGCCTGCACGAACCCGGACCTGTTCTGGGCGCTCAAAGGCGGCGGCGGAGGCTCGTTCGGTGCCGTAACCCGCGTGACGCTGCGCGTCCGCGAGCTTCCGGAATATGCCGGCGGCGCGAATTTCAAGATCAAAGCGTCCTCCGACGACGCCTATCGTCGCCTGGTGCGCTATTTCGTCGGCTTCTACCGTGACAATCTCTTCAACGAACACTGGGGCGAGCAGGCCCACATCCGCCCCGACAACGTGCTCGGCATCAGCATGGTTTCCTGGGGATTGAGCACGGAAGAAGCGCGAGCCGTCTGGAAGCCGTTCTTCGATTGGGTGGCGCAGTCCCCCGCAATGTACACGCTCGATCCCAAAGTGGATCTCGGCAGCATGCCCGCGCGTCATTGGTGGGACGTGGATTGGAGGAAAGAGCATCACCACGAAGTCTTCAAGTCCGACCCGCGGCCCGGCGCGAGCGCGAATAACGTCTGGTGGACCGGCGACGGAGGCCAGGTGGCTTGGACCATCTATGGGTACGAATCATTGTGGCTTCCGGCCTCGCTGCTCGATGCCGATTCCCAGGAGCGTTTGGCAAACGCCCTGTTTGCTGGGTCCCGCCATGATTGGGTCGAATTGCATTTCAACAAAGGCATTGCCGGCGCTCCGCCCGAGGCCGTGGCCATGACCCGCGATACGGCCACGAATCCAGCCGTGCTAAACGCCTTTGCGCTCGCCATCATTGCCGATGGCGAAGGCGGCTATCCCGGCGTGCGCGGCCACGAGCCCGACGTCCAAGCGGCGCGAAAATCCCGCAACGACGTCCATCTCGCCATGAACGAGCTGCGCGCCGTGGCTCCCAACGGCGGAGCATACGTCTCCGAAAGCGATTTCTTCGAAAGCGACTGGCAGCATTCCTACTGGGGCGCGAATTACCAGCGTCTCGCCTCGATAAAAAAGAAATACGACCCCGCTGGATTGTTCTTCGTCCACAACGGCGTCGGCTCCGAAGATTGGAGCCCCGACGGCTTTACCCGGCTCTGAGCCGTCCGCACACTTCCTGCTTCCAAGCAAATTTTGCACGTCGCGAGATGCGGTAAGATGGAAGTGCGCACGACCATGGCCTCGTCCGTCCCTCCAGTCCCGCTGAAGCACCTTCCCCGCTGGCTTCGTGAGACGGCATACGGGATCCTCATCCTGCTTTCCATCGCCGTGGGCGCAGCCGTCGGCGTGCTGTTCGTCTACAGCAGCGAGCTGCCCGAGGTGCGCGCGCTTGAAGACTTCAAGCCCGACACCGTAACGGAACTCTACGCCGACGACGGGCAACTTGTCGGCAGCTTCGCGATTCAGCGCCGCATCCTGGTGAGCTACGACCAGATCCCGGCGGTGCTGCACGACGCCCTGATCGCCACTGAAGACCAGCACTTCGAGAGCCACTGGGGTGTGGACGTCCCGCGCGTGTTCCAGGCCGCCTGGCGCAATGCGATGAGCGGCCACATTACTCAGGGCGCCAGCACTCTCACCATGCAGCTTGCCGGCACTCTCTTCCTAAACCGTTCCGATCGCAGCTACCGCCGGAAAATCCAGGAAGCGCTCCTGGCCATTCAGATCGAGCGCTACTACACCAAGCGCCAGATCCTGACGATGTACTGCAACCAGATTTATCTCGGCCACGGGAATTACGGCTTCGAGTCGGCTTCGGAATTTTATTTTGGGAAATCGCTGAAAGTCCTGGCGCTCCCGGAAGCGGCCCTCCTGGTGGCCATCGTGCGCGGCCCCAGCTATTCTCCGCTGCTG
>DASPSB010000313.1:0-4066 GCA_035624135.1 Candidatus Acidiferrales bacterium
GTTTTCGGCGTCACCACCAGGTTTGCGCCCAGCCGCCGGAACTCGCGTGCCATCCGGTCGCCCACGTCGAGCGCCGTCACTAGCGCCGCCGTGGTGATCGCCATTCCCAGCGCCAGCGCCGCGGCCTCCAGCCATTTGCGCACCGGGTTGCGAAGGAACGACTCGCCTAGAATGCGGAAAAACATGTTTCGCGGTTAGTGCTTGGTGAATGGCCGTGCCGCTTCCACGAGCGCGGAAACATTGAACACTACCTGCCTGCCCTCCGAGCGCGAAGCAAATCCGATGGGATTGCACCCGCCTGTCTGTCCGATCGAGGGTATATAAATCGGCGCGCCGCAATTCCGGCAGATCACGTTCTGCCCGTCCTGCCGGTAGCCCGCCGGCCCGCAAATCGCGCACGCGTCCAGCGCTGTCGCGTATCCGCCTCCGGGTTTGCGAATCACCAGAAAACGGATCGTCGTTCCGTCCGTCTCCAGTGTGAAGAAATGCAGCCTTCCATCCTCTACCGTCGCCTGCGGGATGTGCACCTCTCCGTCCGGCGCCGTCACACTCTGCGCCGGAGGCGGCGCCGCCGCCACCTCCGAATACACAAAATCAGCCGTAAGCCCCAGCATCACAATCAGGCAAGAGCTCGCCGCCAGCAGCATCCAGCGCCGCTGCCGCCGCCGTTCCCATTCCTTCCGCCGCCGCTCTGCAGGATTCTCCGCTTCGTTCAAGGTGGCGCTGTTCGGCGCAAACCACTCCCGCAGGATCAGCAGCACCGCCACGCCGAAAATCAGCACAAAAAAGAAAACCTCATGTCGCACGATCGGCCCCACGATCGCCATCTCGCGCTGGCTCGACGGCAGCCATTGCGCCTCGCTCATCTCGTGCAGCCCCGTCAGGAAAAGCTGCGCCGCCACCACGTACAGAATCGTGCTGGTCGCCGCAAAGAACCGCCCCAGCGGTATCCGCAGCGTTCCCTTAAAAAAGAACACGCCCACCGCCACTGCCAGCGCCAGTCCGAGCGACGTGCCAATCCAGACCCCCACGCCCTCGCTCGACAATTCCACCGCGCGAAGGATCAGCACCAGCTCCACTCCCTCGCGAACCACCATCACAAACACAAACGCCGCCAGCCCCATCCCCGCGGCCAGCGCTCTTTTCTGCGCAAGTCCCTCCACCCGCTGCTCGATCTCCCGCCGCAGGCTCCGCGCAACTCGGTTCATCCACACGATCATGGTGACGACCAGCAGGCCCGCCACCAGCATCAGCAGCCCCTCAAACCCGTCTTCGCTAATCTTCCACCGGTCCAGCAGCGCCGCCCCAGCCAGGCTCGCCACCACCGCCACCGCCAGCCCCGTCCAGACGTACCGCGAAAGGTGCTGCCGTCCCGTGCGCCCCAGGTACACCAGCACGATACCCACCACCAGCGCGGCCTCCACACCCTCACGCAGCGCAACCAATAGAGCGGAAAGCAATTAGACTCCTCGGAAGGACCCCCTGAGGCCCGTCCATCTGCCCCAGTTGCAAGTTACTAGCAACTGGAAGCTCTACCCTACCAGTATCCTGTTCCCTCGTCAAGCCTTTCTCCCTGCCACCGCCCACTGCAACTCGCTGCTACCAAACGGGATACCTTCCAGCCCGGTTCCGAGGCAAAAATCCTGCGCCGCACTTCACTTTTCTATTGCAATTCATTAACGACTATGATACTATATTTTTCCAATGTCGGATAGTGGCCAGCTAGGAACTCTCCACAATTCCATAGGAGAGCTCTGCTCGGCTAACTCCTTTGATGGCAACTCTTACGATTTTGCTTCGCTAAGTCCTTTGTTGGCCACTCTTACGAAACATAGGACTTAAAGTCCTTTATTTGCAAGTCTTACGAAAGGAGGTCCGGGGGTAGCAACCAGCAGCACCAGCGAGCGTCGAGTCCATCCCTCCTGTGCGCTCTTGCCAATCCGCTACTGAGTCCGCATGGCAGCAGAAGATCTCCGGTAACGCACGTCCCAATCCCATAGCTGGGGATTTGGGACCAGCCGTGGCGTGCTCGCCAGAAACCCCGGCCGCATCCTAATTCGCCCCGGGAAACAGAGCGCCCTCGGCGTTCCGCTCTTCGTGTTGCCACGCGTTTTTCGTTTTTCGATCTCAATGCTCAAAATTCGACCGCCCAAGGAGAACTCTATGTCCCAACCCGCACCGGAAAACCGCTGTGAACATACCGACATGGCTGGCCGCCGTTGCCGCATGATTCGCTCCGCGACTCATCCCAATCTCTGTCACTGGCACGCCGTCTCCGAGGAGCGCAAACTCCTCGAAGCACGCGAGCGCGCTGCCCGCACCAGTCCCGAGTTCAACGTCGAATACCGGCTCTTCGGCCCCATCCCGGACATGCGTTCCGCTGCCGCCATCAACCACGTTCTCGGCCGTCTCGTCCAGCTCCTTGCCCAGAATTCCATCTCCACGCGCCGGGCGGCCGTCATTAACCACTCCTGCAATCTTTTGCTCCTCTCCCTCAGGGAATTGCGGTACGAGTACTGGTTCGCGAAGCAGTATCCGATTGAAGGCGCGCGCATCAACGCGATTCTCGAGCACCTTCCCAAGTTCGATATCAAGATTCCCTTTAGTCCCACAACCGTCCCATCCGAACACTTCAACTTCCCGAAACCGGAAGGAGACAGGACGCGATGACCGCCCCGCTCCCTCTTCGCGCATTAGTCTCCCAAATGCAGCAGCGGTTCTCTGCCTCTCGCCGTTTTCGAATCTTCCCACCCGTCACTTCCTAGAGGTCAATCATGCTTACCAACCTCCAAAAGCGCACCGCCCAGGCAATCGTGAACGTCTTCGAGACTGGAGAACCCACGGGAAACTACGGTGAGGTCACATTTCGAAAAGATGACGTCGGCTGCCTGACATTTGGCCGATCGCAGACGACGCTAGCAAGCGGCGGGCTCGCACTCCTGATCGCGCAGTACTGCTCCTCGCCTCTAGCGACCGGCGCGACGGAACTTCGCAGTTACCTGACTCGTCTGGAGGCGCGAGATCGATCGCTCGATTCCGATGCCAAATTCACAGCTTTGCTCAAGCGCGCCGGAGCTGACCCTGCCATGCGCCCCATCGAAGACGATTTCTTCGACCGCGCGTATTGGAATCCTGCCGTCCGCGCCGCCGAGTCTTTGGCCGTTGAATCCGCACTCGGCACGGCCGTCGTCTACGACAGTTTCATCCACGGTGCATGGGCCCGATTGCGCGATTCCACGCTCGCTCGCCTCGGCCTGCCCGCCAGGGCAAGCCTGCCTGCCATTGCGGCCGCGCCCGCTTCCGACACGGGCTCAACCCACGTCGGTGAGCGTACCTGGATCGGCAAATACCTCACGCTTCGCCGCGAATGGCTCGCCAATCACTCTAATCCCCTCCTCCGCCGCGCCGTCTATCGCATGGATACTTTTCTCGCCCTCACCGGCGCCTCCAACTGGGATCTCGCACTTCCCCTCCAGGCCCACGGCGCCACCATTTCAGAAGCCACATTCACTCTCCACCCCCATAATCCCCCTCTCGTCCAGGCTTCCCGATACAATCAATCCGCGTCCAAACTAGAGTCAGACTCATGATTCGCCGCTTACTCTTCTTCGTCTTCCTCGCTGCCGCTGCCCTTCCCTCCTCCGCCCAGGAGGGCATGGACGCCTTCACCAACCGTCCCCAGAGTCCCGCCTACAGCGCCTGGGCCCGCGGTCGCGACGCCGAACGTTCCGGCAAGCCCGAAGAAGCCCTCGCCGCTTACTCGGAAGCGCTTCGCGACGACCCCAACAATCGGGAATACGGGGCCCTGGTCCAACGCATGCGCTTCGTTCTCGCCACTTCCCTTTCCAATCAGGCCGAGCGCTCCATGCTGGCCGATAATCCCGCTCTTGCCGCTTCCCAGCTCCGCCGCGCGCTCAGCTTCGACCCCGAAAACGATGTCGCCCGCGAACGCCTTCGCCAGCTCGAACGCCACGTTGTCCAGGAAACCCCCGCCGCTCCCGAATACGTTTCTTCCTCCCCCGAACTCGTCCCCCAACCCGGCCCGCGCGATTTCAATTTTCGCGGC
>DASPSB010000024.1:0-5802 GCA_035624135.1 Candidatus Acidiferrales bacterium
CAGCGTATTCAGGTCCGCCACCGCCCGCCAGCCCTGCGGCAGCTCCGCATCCATCGCGAAGTGCGACTCGTGCCCTCCCTGCGGGACGCGCACGCCATTCGCCCCCGGCAGCCCGCGGTCGTCCACTCCGAAGAAGTGGTACGAGGCCGAAAAACTGTCGCTCGGCCTCGCCCGCAAATCCACGATCAGCGCGGGGCCCCGCCGGCTGAACAGTTCGCTGTTGATCGTACTGTCGAACCAGGTGGCGGGCGCCCAGTAGAACGCATCGCCGATGATGAAACCCTTCAGCGTGGATTGCCCTATCTCCGGAATCAGGAATCCGGACTGCCGCAGATGCCGCCCCACGGGAACGCTCGCATACGGCAAATACAGGATCGGCATGCCCAGCAGCCGGAAATTCGCGTAGTGCAGCCGCGCGTTCTTATCGATCTGGATGTAAGCCCGCCGCGTGTAGAACTTCCACGTGGGACGGTCTGCTGGGCAGACCGTCACCCAGGCGTTGTACACCACGTAGTTCTGCTCGCCCGTCCGCCGGACTTCCCGCGCCGAAATCAGGAACGGGTTCTGGCTCACCAGCACGTTTTTGTTCGACAACCGGACGGCGCGCACCGTCCCATGCACATGGTGAAACGTTCCCTGGCCGGTGCGCACGTTGTAGATTCCGTCGGTGGCCTCGAGGCTCTGCGTGTCGGAGTCGTAGCGCACGTGGCCGCGGGCCCGCGCTTCTCCGGTGTCGGAGTTGTATTCGGCGTGATCGGCCCGCAGGCGCATCGTTTCATAGTGGATGTCCACGTCGCCGTCGGCATAAAACGTGTTCCCCACTTTGCGCTGCTGCTGCGCCTCCAGTTGCACCAGTCCCTTGCGGGCTGGGGCGCGCACCTGCCGCGGCGCCGCCTGGGCGGCGGCCGCGAGCAACGCAGCCAACGACGCTGCCGCGAAAAGACAGAGCGCGCCGAGCCGGATACTCACGATGCCTTTGGATGCTGCGTGCGGCTGCTTGGAGGGAACAGCGCTATTGTTGCGCCGCACGAAGTTCCGCCACCGGTCGGGTGTTCAACGCAAGGCAGCCTAGCACGCGGTTTGGCCTCCCGCAACGCGCGCGCCGCGCCCGGTGCGCGGTCTGCCACACGTCAGCGGCCCGGGGTCTTCGTATCCGCCGCGGCCGCCCCTTTCTTGTGGAAATGCCGGCGAATATCGGGCCAGAATTCTTTCATCGCGTTGGCGAAGCTGTCGAGTCCCACCTGCGTTGCCCAGGTATCCCCCAGATTGCGGAATCCCCGGTCGGCCTCTGGATGGTACGAGTAGGTGGATATGCCAGCCGCCATCGCGCTCCCGAATATCTCCGATGCATTGAACTGCCTGTGTCCGTCATCCCCGCGAGTTACGAATATCCGGGTCAGCGCGTACCAGACCCGATGCAGGACGGGGCCCTTCCCAGCCTGAAAGTATCGCGGGTCTTGTCGAAGTAGCGAGGGCATCACCGCCCCAACCATGAAGTTCTCAATCGTCGAGTCCGCAACTATGGCTCCGAATCGCTTTCCGTAACCTTGCATGCCCTGGCCGTACCCGGGTTCATTGTCGGCAGCCTGGCCGATTCCCGCGATGACCACGTAATAGCAGAACTGCACCGGATCGAACGTGCCCCTAGCCACGGCCTTGAATTTCTGGCCTGAAGTGAGCGGGGGTACATTGCTGGCATTTTCCAGAGTCAGAAAGTTCGGTAACAGATAGAAGAGGCGGTCTTTCGAGATTCCGTTTTGCAACGGCTGTTCCGGTGGCTTCTTTTCCGGCTCAGCGGGCTTCTGCTCGCCTTGCTGTGGCTGTGGCTGCGGCTGGGCCTGTGTCTGTGCGTCTCCCGACGGCTGCTGCTCGTCCGCTTCCGCAAGCTGGGATTCAGAAGGCAGCAAATTTCCCGCTGCCATGAGTTCCCGTGGCTCGGCCTGTCGCGCGGGAGTCGAAACCGCCAGCGCCAGCCAGCACGCGATCAGAGCGAGGCACAACTTTCCCATTTTCCTCTTACTCGTCCCCTGCCTGTTCACAGAACCTTGCGTCGAGCCGTTGGAGTCGCGGCGCCGCGCATTCGGGATTTAGGTTAGATGCGGCCACAGCCCGGAGCGTCCCGAAGGGTTCGAACAAATTTCACTTGCCATCCGCCGGCTTCACTTCCCCTCTTCCCGCGGGCTCTGCGATATGTTGAACAGATCATGCAGCCGGTCTGCAACTTCACGCCCGGCCTCGCCCGCATCCGCCGTGGAAAACCCCGAGTGCAGGAAAAGCAAAGGCACCTGAGCCCCGTCCTGTTGCAGTATTTCTTTCACGCGCTCATTCGCACCCATTCCCTGTCCGAGCACGACCGCGTCCGGCTTGGTGGCCTTCAGGAAGCGCGCAAAATCAGGGGCCGTTCGCGTGGTCAGTACCTCATATCCTAACCGCCGCAGGAGCACGCCCAGGTATGCCAGCACATCTTTGGACTCGTCGACGCACAGAACCTTCCTCTTGGAAAGCTTTGCCGGCTCGCTCACAAAACTGGCCCTCTGCTGAAACGCCTCGACCGCCTGTTCCTCCGTTTCGTAGAGCTCAAAGACCGTGTGCAGATGGATGATTTTGAATACCTTCAGCAGGCTTCCTCCCAATCCGCAGATCTTGAGATCTCCTCGGTCAGTCCGCAGCGAGCGTTGAATGCGCACCAGAAGGCCCAAACCCCCGCTGTCGGCAAAATCCACCTCCGTCAGGTTCAGGACCACCTTCTTGGTTCCGAGCGTCACCCTGCTCACTTCCTCTTCCAAGGCGCGGGTCTCCGCACCCATAGTGATTCGCCCTCTGCACTGAATCACCATCACGCGTCCAACCTGTTTGCTGGCCAGTTCGAATGGCATGGGCGGGGTACGGTAACACAGCTTTCCTTCTGACGCGCAGTGCGTTCGATGTTTATTGCCCGGCCGCGGTTCCTGCATCGTTTTGCTGGACCGACGGATATTCGGTAATTCGCTTCTTTCCGCCGGCGGACCGCCAAACGACTGGGCGACGCTGTTCCATCGCCCTACTATCCGCCGGGCTGCCACGGGTGTAGAATTTGTGCCTTGTTCTTGTCACCCGGCTTGGGGGTGAACCATGGCCTGCCGGACTTCACACCCTCTCCTCGCACATGCCGTGATCAGTGTCATTTTTGTGGCGGCACTGACCGCTGCGGCGCAGCATCCGGGAGGCGGATCGTCTCCTGCGGGGCCCGCACTGGCGACCGGAAACACTTTCTCCCTGCAAATCCTGGTGCGGAACAGGGGCGGCAGCCTCGTGGACATGGCCATCGTCACACTGACCACCTACACCGGCCAACTTGTGGGCCAGGCTACGACGCGTGCCGGCCAGGCCGAGTTCAATGGACTCCAGCCCGGCGATTACTTTGTTCGCGTCTCCGCCGCCGGCTATCAAGCGTACAGCAGGGAGTACAGCGCTATCGGCCCGGGGGGGATTCTCTACGTCGACCTTGAGCGCAAGGATCCGGATTCCAGTGATGCATCAGGACCCGCCATGCCGGTGCTTGCTCCAAAGGCCCAGAAACTGGCAGCCAAAGCGGCCGAGGCTCTGCAGGCCCGGAAGCCCGCGGATGCGCTTCCTTCCCTCGAGGCCGCGTATCGCCTTGCCCCTGGCCATCCTTATGTCAATTTTCTTTACGGGGTTTATTATTCGGAGATCAACGACCGCACAACCGCGGAGTCCTACTGGATGAAGGCTCTTCAGCTTTTCCCCCAACATATGAACTCGCTGCTCTACTTGAGCGATGCGCTGCTGCGCGACAACCATGCTGCGGATGCTGTTCCCTATCTCACCCGGGCTCTCGAGCTGCAACCCGCAGCGTGGCGGCCCCACGCCATGATGGCGGAAGCCCGGTTGAGTCAGAAAGACTACGATCAAGCGCTCAAGGAGGCGGATCGCGCCCTTGAGCTCGGCCACGCCCAAGCCGTCGGCGTCCCTCTCCTCAAAGCCAACGCCCTGGTTGGGCAGGGCAATAAAGATCAAGCCATCGCAGTGTTGCAGGAGTATCTGCGCGAGAAGCCCGACGATCCGGCGGCCCGAAAGCTGCTCGAGTCGCTTCGCGTCACCCCGGCCCCGCCCTCTCCGCACGATCCCGCTCCGGTCCCGCCGCCCGGCTCCAAACCATAGCCACGGTCTTCTCCCGCATCGTTCAGCTTGTGCATCTCTGCTGCGCTCTCCCCGGCCGGCCTCATCGGTCCCCCTTGTTCGTTTAGCGACATGACGGGGAGCCGGCCGCGCTCGCCGCCCCGGCGCGTGCTAACTTTTCCCGCTGGTCCCTGGTTTGAGGCCAGTCCGCGGCGCAAAAACTGGACCGTGAAAACACCCTGCCTAAAGTGCGGTCTGATTCACGACGACCCCACCGCTATCTGTGAGGGCTATGTCGGCTTCGATCCGGATGAAACGGCGGGCGACTCTCGCAAGCAAGCCGCCGAGCGCATCCGCAAACTCCTGGCAACAGTGCCTATAGAGTCGCACCGTCACGGACACGCGCGCGCGGCCGCTGCCAGCGCCGGCGCCTCGGCCTCCACGGATGCCGCGCAGTTGGCCACCGGGCGCGCGACGGCTCCGGCGGCAGAGGTTCCGGAATGGCGCCGGGAAGTTTCCGAGCGGCTCGAATCTTACCGGAGCCGCCGCGAACGCCAGCGCGCCGCCAATCAATCTGTGCTCGAATTCCGCGTCCCGCCGAAAACCGAATCTCTCCAAGCTTCGCCGAAAATTGCCGAGGCCGCACCCGCCGTCCTCGAAGCCCCGGCCCAAGAACCTCCCCCCTCCTCCCCGGCGCCCGGTGTATTTGCGGTCGCCCCCGCCGCTATGGACACAGCCACGGACGTGGTCTCCTCTCCCGTCCCGAAATCTCAGAACGGTTCCGTAAGGCTGCGAACCTATCAGCCCGTGGAAGAAGCGGACCTCACCGACGATCTCACGGCAGACATCACGGATCTCGCATCACACATTTCCGGTGACGTGGATTCTGCGCCCACCGTGGTCGAAGAACCCGCAGAGTCCGCCACTTCGGAAACGATGGAGTCACCTGCTGCGCTTCCCATCGCTGCGGCACCCGCCGTCGTCGTGGCCGATTCCACAACACTCGAGGTTCATGCCGACCCCGTTGAGCTCGCCGAGGTTCAGCCCGCGGAAGTTGCCGCGCCGCCAGCAGCGGAATTCACCCCCCTCGCCGCGATTCCTTCTATCGACGCGGAGTATTGGCACGCCGTGCCCGGGACGGAAGCGGAGGAAGCGGAGTGCGGCTCCGTAACCTCAGGTTTTGCCGCGCCTGCCGCCGCGGCCGAAGAAGAGGAAGCAATTGCGCCGGTCGAAGAACAGTCGCTCGAGGAACCCGCGCAGGAGCAAGAACCCGAACTAGCTCGCGTCTCTGAATCGCGCTCCCTCGATTCCAGGCCGGAGGAGCTTGCGCCGGCCCCGGCCGTATCGGAAGCCGCGGCCGGGGCTGTTCTTACGGAATCGTCCGATCCGCACGCTGCCCTGTTCTCAGCGGCGTCCGAAGACACCGGCGAGGAAGAGTTAGATGATCGTCGCGCCGCGCTTCGCACCGCTTCGCGGCCTTTTCCGGGAACACCGTCCGAGCGAATCGAAATCCGTGTCCCGCAGCCGGTGTTCGATTTTTCGCCCAACGATGTGGTCATCCAGCCCCAGGTCGAACTCCAGCCCGTGGCTGATCTCCGCGAGCGCCGTCGCGCTGCCTTGCTCGATGCCGCCTTCCTCGGCTTCACCATCGCCGGTTTCTTTCTGGCCTTCCATCTCGCCGGC
>DASPSB010000041.1:0-3147 GCA_035624135.1 Candidatus Acidiferrales bacterium
GACCCGCAGTCCACGGCGGCACGGCCGGATATTCCACTGGATTTGCTGCCGCCGCCGAACCTGACACAGCCGCTCTGGAGGTCGCTGGTTGGTAATCTTCGTGATACCTTCGCGCCGGCGAAATTACCGCCGCTCGAACTCACTTCGCGCCCGGTGGACGTCGGCCTGTTGCTCGGGGACCGTCTGCGCCTGCCTTGGTTTCGCACCGTGTTCACCAACATTGGAGACGTGATTTCTCCCGATACCCTGCCGCCGCTCGAACTTGAATCGCGGCCCGTCGATGTCGGCGAGCTCATCACCGATCAACTCAGCCACTTCTGGTGGGGATCGCTGCTGCGAAATTTGGCCGATCGCATTGCGCCGGAAACGCAGCCGGCCCTCCAACTGACGGCCAAACCGATTCCGGACGTGATTCCGAAATCCTGGATGCTGCTGCCGTTGTGGTCGGAGGTCGTGGATACGCCGAAGGTGTTTTATCCCGACAAGCCGAAGCCCGCCGATGCGGTGAGACCAGTTAATCTGCAACCGGTGGCATTGCCCGTGGAGCGGGAAGCTCCGCCCCTCCCACTCACCAGCGCCGACCTGCTGCGCGACCTACGCCGCTCGCGCATTCGTCAGCGAATCTGGATCGGGCTGGCGGCCGCACAGGTTCTCTACCTGGCCGCGATGGCGTTAGGGAAACTCTGAAGGATTCCGCAGCCGTCTACTGTCTCAACCCCATCCAGCCTTCGGCAATCACCATGGAATTTCCCGGATTGCGGGAATCGTACTTCACTGAGGTCGGCAGGCCGAGCCGGCAGGAATGCAGATTGATCCACTGCCGCAGATAGGTGACATCCTGCGAGGCCTCGTAGGAAACGCCGGCAACGTCATACTGGTAAATCAGCATGGTGGACTGGCGGTCCGCTGCAGTCGTGATTTCCTGGACGTCAATCACCGTGCCATCGGTGATGCGCCCGACCGTATTCAGCCGGGTGCGGCGTTCGAGTTCGACGTCGTGCGCGTGCTTGGGTTTACGGCGCAGCAGGGCATAGCTGGCGACGGCCACGCCAATCGTGACCAGCGCCAGAATATAGAGGCGAAGCGAAATCATCTGCAAGCGAAACCTGAGCCTTTCAGATCTACTTTCAGCATAAGCGCGAACCTCGATTGCCGCCAAGGGTACGAAAGGGGGAGGAACCTGCTTAGTGCCTCAGCGCTGGGAAAAGTGGGTAGTGGTGCAGTTTGAAAATTGCCCGCCCTCAGCTGCACAACTACCCACGCCTGCTCTCGCAGCTTCACGATCGACGATGGCCTGAAACTTTCTTAGCACGTCTGCGGAAAGAGATGGCTTCCGATACTTGCTCACCAGTTCGTCGATTCGGGTGCGAGTTCGCATTAAGATGTCGGTCGCTCGTTCCGAGCCGCGCGCGCTGCGATCGATGACTGGGGAGGGGATATGCTGCTCCTGCCGAAAAAGCGCGCGCGTTTCTTTCAGCTTGAGAAATTCTCCGGAGAGCCCGATTTGCGCGAACATGGCGGTGGCCAGGGTGTCATTGGGAATTTTCTCGCCGCGGGCTTGGCCGCGAAGTTCGTTACTCTGGACTTCAATGCCCCGCGCCAGCCGGTACGCCGAGGCAATCGACTCGGCATCAATGACCAGCTTTTCGACGCTGAAACAGGCGAGCGATTCGAGCATGCCCGCTCCCGAAATCATGTTGATGCCCGCGAGCGCTCCGAGCGTCGCTGAGCGCGCACTCTCCGCGCCGGCCTGGGCGTCCAGCAACTTCGAATCGGTCGCGACCATGTAGCCATGGGTGGGCAGGCCAAGATGCTTGCCGACTTCGGCGCAGCCCATGTTCAACATGGCAGTTTCGACCGCGCCCATGGGTGCGCCTCCGGTGCGCATGTCGAAGATGGCAGGAGCGCCGCCCCAGACTACGGGTGAGCCCGGTCCAGCGAGTTGATGCAGCGTGATGCCGGCCAACGTTTCGGCGGCATGATGTGTTACCGAGCCGGCTAGCGTAACGGGAGCAGTGCCGCCGGCTAGTGGCATGGAGACGATTTCCGCGGGCACACCGGTGCGGGCGAGATCGAGCAGGTTGTGCGATCCGAACTCCGACCAGTTCAAGGGCGGCGAGGGACACACATCAAAAACCGCCCGCGGTTGCTGCCGTAACTTATCTCGACTGCCGCTGTCGGCTTCGAGCAGGTCGATCATCCCCTGCAGGCCGGCGGCAGAGAACGATCCGGTGACGACGGGCTTATCGGAATGCTGCAGCACGACGAACAGGCGGTAGAGATCGCCGATCGCGCTGGGCGCCGGGTTACCGTTCACAACGGCATCGCCGCAAATTACGGCGGTGGATTGCGCGGCGAACTGCGGCAGCGTCTCGGTGACCTGGACGATGCGTACCAGGTCACGCGTCTCGGAGGGACGCGCTCCGAGCGTCTCGGCATCGAGCATCTGCACGCAGCAGGAACCGGGATCGAAATGCACGTGATCGCCGCCGTAATGAACGGCTTTCTCTCCTTGGCGGTTGTAGAGATAGAAGTCGTGTGGGGCCGATGCCATGCACTGTTGCACCAGGCGCTCAGGGATATGAGCCACGCCGTCGTTGATTTCAACTCCCGCCGAATGCAGCAACTCGACCGCCGCCGCGCCCACGCGAACTCCGGGGCGCATGAGCAGTTCGAACGCTTCGCGCAGAATGCGGCCGATGAGTTCAGGACTGAGCAATTGAACTCTGGGTCTCATGCCAGGGCTTTTCCCGTGGGCATATCTTTGCGGTTCACTTTGCCAACCGTTTTGCTCATCAGATTCTTCGCCAGTTCCAGGGCATCGATGGCATTGCGGGAGTAGCCGTCAGCGCCGATTTCAGCAGCCCACTTCGAGGTGACGGCGGCGCCGCCAATGATCGCTTTGACCCGTGGGCGCAGGCCATTCCGATCGAGGGCTTCGATCACGGCCTTCTGGCCAGCCATGGTCGTCGTCAACAGAGCGGAGACGCCAACGATGTCGGCATGGACTTCTTTGGCCTTGGTGACGAATTGCTCGGGGGTCACGCTGGTACCGAGATCGAAGATCTCGAATCCGCTGGCGGAAAGTATGGTGGCAACCAGGTTCTTGCCGATGTCGTGAATATCGCCTCGGGCGGTGCCGAGGAC
>DASPSB010000048.1:0-3713 GCA_035624135.1 Candidatus Acidiferrales bacterium
GTCCATCTGCACGGTGATTGCGCGCGACATCCGCAACCAGTATGTGCTGGCGTACTATCCCACGAATATGGCGCGCGACGGGAGCTTCCGCATGGTGCATGTGGAGCTGGTGAACCCGCCGCGGGCCAACGGAAAATTGTCCGTGCGCACGCGGCTGGGATACTACGCTCCAAAGGCTTCCACGGGGAATTGAGCCGCTTGCACTGCGCGAGAGGCCGCAAGGCCCGCGCCCTGCGCTACACTGGCGGCTATGACGCCAGCGCCGATCAAATCAACTATTTCGATGCAAGTCCTGGAGCAGGTGGATATCCGGGTCGGCACGATCGAAGCTGTCGAAGACGTGCCGGGCTCGGACAATCTCGTACAGATGCGCGTGCGATTCGGGGACCATACGCGAACGATTGTTGCGGGGATGAAACAGGAGCGGGCGAATCCGAGGGAGATCGAAGGCCGGCAGGCGCTCTTCGTCGTGAATCTGGAGCCGCGCAAGCTGCGCGGCGTCGTTTCCGAAGGCATGCTCTTCGACATCGGGTTTGCCGATGGCGTGCGGCCCGTGCTCGCCGTGCCGGAGGCGCCCGTGCCTGACGGTACCCGGGCGGGTTAGACCGCAAGCCGCTCAGAGTCCGCCCGATATTTTCCAGGAAACCTTCTGCCGCGAGGTTTCGTCCAATCCTTGTGGTAGATAATCTACTGGAGCACGATTCGGTGAGGTGATCGATGCCGCGACGCGGGGCCGCTCCGCTCGATGCGGATTTGGTGCAGGGAACGCTGGACCTTTTGATCCTTCAGACGCTGGCGCCCGGGCCGGCGCATGGCCATTCGATCGCACAGGTCATTGAGCATCGCTCGGACGCAGTCCTCCAGGTGGAGCACGGCTCGCTCTACCCCGCCCTGCACCGGCTCGAGGACCGCGGCTGGATCTCCGCCTACTGGGGCACGTCGGAAAACAACCGGCGCGCGCGGTTCTACCGGCTGACGGCGTCGGGCCGCCGGCAGCTCGTACGGCAGACGGGTCGCTGGCAGCAACTCGTGCGCGCCATCGCGCGCGTGCTGAGTCCTGCCGCGGAGTGACGTCGTGCTGCCCGAATTCATCCGCCGCCTGCGCCGCCGGTTCCTTCGCGACGAGTGGGAGGATGAGCGCGGGCGCGAGATCGAGGCGCACCTGGAGATCGAGACGCAGGAAAACCTCGCGCGGGGGATGCCGCCCGGCGAGGCGCGCGACGCCGCTCGGCGGAAATTCGGAAATGTGACGCTCGTGCGGGAGGAGATTTTCTACATGAACAGCCTGGGGACGCTGGAAACGCTCTGGCAGGACGTGAAATACGCGGCGCGGCTGCTGCGCCGCAACCCGGGCTTCGCGGCCGCGGCCATTCTCTCGCTCGCTCTGGGGATTGGCGCCAACGCGGCGCTCTTCGAGCTGCTCAACGCCGTACGGCTCCGCACGCTGCCGGTAAAGAACCCGCAGGAACTCGCGCACGTGATGATTGACCACCCCAACGGGGCTACAGGGGATTTCGTATCGCGCTACTCCGAGATCACGTTTCCCCAATGGGAGCTGATCCGCGACCGCCAGCAGAGCTTTTCCGGCATTTTTGCCTGGTCGCCGCACCGCATGAACATGGCGCCTCGCGGCGAGGTGCGCAACATCGAAGGGCTGTTCGTCAGCGGGGAATTCTTCGACGTGTTGGGGACAGAAGCGCAGATGGGCCGGCTCTTCACGCGCGCGGACGACCATCGCGGCTGCGGCTCCTCCTCGGGCGCGGTGGTGAGCTACTCGTTCTGGCAACGGGAGTTCGGCGGAAGCACGGACGTGCTCAACCGCTCGATTTCGCTCGAGGGTCAATCCTTTCAGGTTGTCGGCGTGACCCCGGCATCGTTCTTTGGAGTCGAGGTCGGACGCAACTTCGATGTGGCCGTCCCCCTGTGCTCGGAGCCGCTGCTCAACGGCGAGGATTCGCTCATCGACCACCGCGACGGCTGGTGGCTCACCCTGATGGGCCGGCTGAAGCCGGGCTGGACGATCGCGCAAGCGGACGCGCAATTGCGATCCGTCTCTTCCGACATCTTCAAAGATACCCTCCCGGCGGGCTTCAATACCGAAGACGCCAAACACTATCTCGGCTACCAGTTGGGGGCATTCGCGGCCGACACGGGAATCTCCGACCTGCGCAGCGCATATGCGGAACCCCTTTATCTGTTGCTGGGGCTGGCGGGAGTCGTGCTGCTGATCGCGTGCGCCAACCTGGCCAACCTGATGCTGGCGCGCGCCACCAGCCGCGAGCGGGAGATGGGCGTGCGCCTGGTGGTCGGCGCGTCCCGGGCGCGTCTGCTCCGGCAGATGCTCGTGGAAAGCCTGCTGCTCGCCATGATCGGCGCTGCGGCAGGCGCATGGCTCGCGAAAAATTTCAGCAGGTTTCTCATAGCCTTTCTCAGCACGCCGCACAACCCGCTCTTCATGGACCTGACCGCAGACTGGCGCACGTTCGGCTTTATGGTGGCGCTCGCGGTGCTCACCTGCCTTCTGTTTGGCCTGGCTCCGGCGATGCGTGCGACCGGTTTTTCTCCCGGCGAAGCGCTCCGCGGGGGCCGCGGCAACACCGCCGGGCGTGAGCGCTTCAGCCTGCGGCGCGCGCTGGTTTCGGCGCAGGTGGCGCTGACTCTTGTGCTGCTGGTGGGAGCGCTCCTGTTTTCCCGCAGCCTGCGCAATCTGGTGACCGTTGACCACGGCTTCCGCCAGGCGGGCATCCTCATCGCGGAATTCGACACCACACCGCTGAAGATTCCGCCCGCGGAGCGTCTCGCCTACCGGCAACGCTTGCTCGAGCGCATCCGGGCCGTGCCGGGAGTCACCGCGGCCGCGGAGACTACGATTATTCCGCTTTCCGGCAGCGGCTGGAATCGCACGGTGGACAGCAAGATTCCGGTTGCCAAAGGCCACGTCACCGCCAGTTTGAACCGCGTAAGCCCGGGCTTTTTCCACACCATGGGAACGCCGTTGCTCGCTGGACGGGATTTTGACGAGCGTGACATGGCCGGATCGCCGAAAGTTGCCATCGTGAACCAGACGTTTGCCCGCACCTTTCTGGGTGACGAGAACCCGGTCGGGAAAACGTTTCAATTCAAGGTCGAGACGGCCGCTGCGGAACCCATCTACGAAATCGTGGGCATGGTTCGTGACACGAAATACCACGATGTGCGCGAGGAGTTTCACCGCATCGCCTACTTCCCCATTGCGCAGGACGACAAACCCAGCCTGGACAGCACGTTTCTCATCCGTTCGGAGCTTCTGCTTGCCACCGTTCGCGCTGAGGTGAGAGAGGCCTTCCAGCAGGCCAGTCCGGAAATCCAGGTCAGTTTTCAGGCGATGGACACGATGGTGCAGGATTCGCTGCTGCGCGAGCGGCTCTTGGCTACGCTCTCCGGATTTTTCGGATTGCTGGCGGGAGTGCTGGCCACTATCGGGCTCTATGGCGTGATTTCCTATATGGTGGCGCAGCGCCGGGGCGAGATTGGGATCCGCATGGCGCTGGGCGCGAACCGGAGAAAAATCATCAGCATGATTATTCGCGAGGCGGCCACACTACTGGGCGCGGGACTCGTGGCCGGAACCGTGCTGACTTTGCTGGCCGTGCGTACGGTCGGCTCGATGCTGTTCGGCCTGCAGCCCGATGACCCGCCTACGCTGCTGATGGCGGCAGGAATTCTAACCGCTG
>DASPSB010000105.1:0-8271 GCA_035624135.1 Candidatus Acidiferrales bacterium
GGGTGCGGTGGTGGTGACGCGGCAGGAGGATGCCGACCGGATTTATTTCGTGCAACGTTCGGCGGGCGCGGGACTGGCGCCGATGGATTGCTTTCTTACGGCGCGGGGAATCAAAACGCTGGCGGTGCGGATGGAACGGCACAACGCGAACGGCGAGGCGCTGGCGAAGTATCTGGCGGGACACCGGAAGGTCCAGCGCGTGCTGTATCCGGGGCTCGCTTCGCATCCGCAGCACGAACTGGCGAAACGGCAGCAGAAAGGTTTCGGGGCGATGATCAGTTTCGACGTGGGGTCGCTGGAGGCGGCGCGGCGATTGCTGGAAAACGTGAAGTTGTGTTCGCTGGCGGAGAGCCTAGGCGGCGTGGAGACGCTGATTTCGCATCCGGCGCTGATGACGCACGCGTCGATTCCGCCGGAGCGGCGGCGCGAGGTGGGGATCGCGGACGGGCTGGTGCGGATTTCGGTGGGCATTGAAGACGTGGAAGACCTACGGGCTGATCTCGACCAGGCGCTGGCGAAGGTTTGACGGAGGACGATTTATGAGCAAGGAGAACCGCGCCGAGCCGTTCTTGCTGCCGCCAGGGAAAGGGCGGGGGGGGAAATCGTTGCATGTACTGGGCGATACGGTGACGCCGAAACTCACCTCGGAGGACACCGAGGGGCGGTATTGCGTGCTGGAACTGGTGTCGCCGCCGGGAGGCGGGACGCCGATGCACGTGCATCACCGGGAAGACGAGAGCTTCTACGTGCTGGAGGGCGAGTACACGGTGCACGTGGGAGGGCACGTGCAGCGAGCCGCGGCAGGGAGCTTTGTGTTCGGGCCACGGGAGATTCCGCATCGTTACGAAAACACGGGCCAAACCACGGCGCGAATGCTGGTGCTGGCCGAGCCGGGCGGGATCGACCGCATGTTCGAAGAGTTTCAGGGCGCAGTCGTGGCGGGACGTCCGGACATGGACAAAATCGGGGAGATTTGCCGGCGCTACGAGATTGAGTTCGTAACCTGAAACCGGCAGATGGTGGGGTCCGAGGACGCGGCGCAGTTTCCGAAGAGCGGGAGGGAGAAAAGCATGCACGCAAACGTGAGATCGGCGCTCGCGGCTGCTGCGCTGGTAGCGCTGGGGGTGTGCGCGCTGCTCGTCGCGGCTCCGACGGCACCGGTGAGCGAACTGAGAACTGCAAGGCGCGGGCCGGACGATGCGCGGATGCGGGGCGCGTACCGGTTCGAAGACGGCGGATGGATTTACGTGCATCTGGAGGGGACGCCGGAGCAGGTGGGCTACCAGCACGGCTACCTGCTGGCCGCGGAAATCACGGACGCGTTGCGCGCGATCACGCTGGACAGTACATACCGTACGAAGCGCGACTGGAACTTCTTTCGAGCAACCGCGCGCGACATCCTGTGGCCGCACACGGACGAGGAATACCAGCAGGAAATCCGCGGAATCGCGGAGGGAGTGAACGCGCGCGGCTCCGCCGCCGGGGCCGTGGACGTGTGGGACATTGTGGCGCTGAACGCGTTCGAGGAAGTGTCCGACTACTACGTTCCGGTGCTGAACGCGCAGGAGCGGCGGCCGAACCCGCCGATGGCGGTGGCGCCGGGGAATTGCAGCGCGTTTGTGGCCACGGGCAGCTACACGAAGGACCACAAAATCGTGATGGCGCACAACGCCTGGACGAGCTACTGGGCGGGCGAGAGGTGGAGGATCATTTTCGACATCGAGCCGGCGGCGGGGCACCGCATCCTGATGGACGGATTTCCGGGCGTGATTACGAGCGACGACGATTTCGGGGTGAACGACGCGGGAATCATGGTGACGGAGACGACGATCACGCAGTTCCGCGGGTTCGACGTGAACGGGAAGCCGGAATTCGCGCGCTCGCGTAAAGCGATGCAATACGCCGAGTCGATCGACGATTACGTCCGCATCATGCTGGACGGAAACAACGGCGGCTACGCGAATGACTGGCTGATCGGCGACAACAAGACGGGCGAAATCGCGCAGCTCGAGCTGGGGCTGAAGCATCACCGGCTGTGGCGCACAAAGGACGGCTACTTTGTGGGCTCGAACTTTCCGAGCGATCCGCAGGTGATGAAGGAAGAAACCAGCTTCAATCCGAAGGATGCGGAAAGCTCGCCAAACGCAAGGCACAAGCGCTGGGTGGAACTGATGGCGCAGTACAAAGGACGAATCGGAGCGGACGAGGCGGCGCAATTCCTGAGCGACCACTACGACTCCGTGTTGAAGCGCGAGGTGCCGACGGAACGGACGCTGTGCGGGCATGTGGACGCGCGCTCGCACGGCATCCCGGAATGGGCCTGGAGCCGCTACTATCCCGGCGGGGCGGTGCAAGGCAAGGTGATGGATTCGGCGATGGCCGCAGCGATGACGCTGCGGGCGCGGATCGGGCACCCGTGCGGCGCAGATTTTGCGAGCAAACCGTTCCTGGCGGCGCACAAGGATTACGAGTGGCAGGCGCCGATCCTCGGGGATATGAAGGCGGGGCCATGGACGACGTTCCACTCCGGCGAGCAGGCGCCGCACTGAGCCGATTCATTTCCCCATGATGCGGAAGAACTCGAGAGTATTCAGCGCGGGACGTCACCTCAAATGGGGCACGACTGTATCGTGCCCCTACGGGCGGCGCGAGGGCGGGCTCACGGATTCATCGAGCCAGGCGAGATAGCGGCGAGAGCCTTCGGCAACGGGTAGCGCGATCATCTCGGGCGTGTCATAGCTGTGCAGGCGCTTCACCGCGGCTTCCAGAGCGTGAATGCGGGCGCGGCGCGTTTTGACGATCAGCAGATGTTCCATCGCAGTCTCGACTCTTCCCTTCCAGCGATAAATGGAGCGCACCGGAGATTCCAGGATATTGACGCAGGCGGCCAGTCGTTCGACCACGAGGGCCCGAGCGATGCGCGAGGCTTCCTCCTCGGAGGAGCAGGTGATGAGGACGACGCGTTTGTCGGTCATAAAAGCCCCCAAACCAGGAAAAGTCCCATGGTCAGAAGAACGCTGACCGTGGCTACCACGGCACCGAGCGCCAAGTGCGCGTTGCGCGGCGCTGCAGCGGACATAGAATACGAGCCGGTGGGGACTGCTCCAATTAAATTCGGGACGTCGGGATGGCGCGCGGTCATTGCCGACCAATTCACCTTCGCCAACGTGCGGCTGGCTACCGCGGCTGTCGCAGACCATGTTCTGGCTCACACAGAAAAACCAACGCTGCTGGTGGGCTGCGATCCGCGGTTTGATTCGGAGGCGTTCGCGGCAGAGGCGGCAGCGGTTTTGAGCGCGCGCGGGGTGCGCGTGCTGCTGTGCGAGGGGTTCACGCCGACTCCGGCGATTGCGTGTGAGATTTTGCGGCGAGAGGTGGACGGGGCGATCAATTTTACGGCCAGCCATAATCCGGCGGAGTACCACGGGCTGAAATTTTCGGGGGCGGACGGCGCTCCAGCAATGCCGGAGGTGACGCGAGATATCGAAGCGCGAGCGGCGCGAATGGCGCCGGTCCCGCCGGCGCACGTGCATCGGCCGGGAGCGGGAAACGGAATTGAGCGGGTGCAGTGCCGCGAACCGTACCTGGCGCGGCTGCGGAGGGTGGTGCGTTTTTCGTTGCTGCGGAAGGCGAACCAGCCGTTCGTTTACGACGCGCTGCACGGCTGCGGCGCGGGCTACCTGGACCAAGTGCTGAAAGACGAGGGCGTGCGGGTCACGGCGATCCGCACGGAGCGCGATGTGTTGTTTGACGGGACAGGGCCGGATGTGAGCGCGGAAAATCTGCGGCCGCTCTCGGAAGCGGTGCGGCAGCAGGGAGGCGGCGCGGCCGCGGGGCTGGCCACGGACGGAGACGCCGACAGGTTTGGGATCGTAGATGCGGACGGCAGCTTTATTTCGCCGAACCACATCCTGGCGCTGGTGTACGACTATCTCGTGGAGACGCGCGGGCGGAAACTGGGCGTGGCGCGGAGCGTGGCGACCTCGCATCTGCTGGATGCGGTGGCGCACGTGTACGGGCTGCCGGTGTATGAGACGCCGGTGGGATTCAAATACATCGGGGAATATCTGAAGCAGGAGAAAATCGGGCTGGGCGGCGAGGAAAGCGCCGGGCTGACGGTGCACGGTCATGTGCCGGAAAAAGACGGCATCCTGGCGTGCCTGCTGGTGGCGGAAATGACGGCGGTGCGGCGGGCTTCGTTGGGCGAGCAGTTGCGGACGCTCTTCCGGAAGGTGGGCGCGGAATTCTGGCCGCTCCGGGCGAACCTGCACCTTACGGCGGAGGCGCAGGCGCGCACGCTGGAGAGGATGCGGGCGGACCCGCGCGAATTCGGCGGGCGTCCGGTCGCGCGGGTGGACCGCACGGATGGATTGAAAATGGCGTTTGCGGACGGTTCGTGGATTCTGATGCGCGCGTCGGGGACCGAACCGATCCTGCGGGTGTACACGGAAGCGGGCACGATGGAGGCATCGCGGCAATTGCAGGCTGCGGCGGAAAGTTGGATCGCGCAATGAGGCGCCGGACAATCCAACGCGAGCCGCGGTGGAAGTTGTGGCTGCGGCGGGCTGGAGTGTATGCCGGCGGGGCGCTGCTCGTGCTGGTGCTGATGCACACGATCTTCGGGCCGTACGGGTATCTTTCCATGCGGCGGAGCCAGCACGAAATCGAACAATTGCGCGAGGAAATCGACCGGCTGGACCGCGAGAACGCGCAGCTGTCGGGAGAGATTCGCGCGCTGCAGACCGACCCGGCGGCAATCGAGAAACTGGCGCGCGAGGAAATGGGCCTGGCGCGGCGGGGAGAGATGATTTACCCGCTGCCGGACGAGCCAGCGGGACGAAAAGCCGCGTCCACGCAAAAGGAATCGCCAGAACAAACGCCCCGGTAGCAGGTTCACGGTCCCGCGGAGGGACGCCGCTCCGCGGGCGCTTTCTTTTTCGTCAAATGAGTGCGAATCAGCGAGAGGACCAGCATGCCTAGAAACACCGCGATGATCCCGACCGTGGCCACAGGGATGCTGGAGGCGTGTTTTGGAAGCAGCGAAAACCGGCCATAAACGAATTCGATGTGCACCCAATAGACGAGCAAGGAAGTATGTCCGAGCTGGATGAGCGGACTGAAGCCGACCGTGCCCGCCCCCCAGCGGCACCAGGCGTAGGCGAACAGCATGATGAGCAACACCAGGCCGCAGCGAATCAAGAAAAACTCAGGGCTGGAGTGCCAGAAGTCGTAGGCCGCGTACATGCGGAACGGCGCGGCATCGAGCGCCAGGCCGATGGCGGCCAGAGCGGCGCCGGCGGCTCCGAGCAGGGAAACCATGGCAGCAGGCTTCTCGCGGGCCCAATCGCTGGTGAGCAGAAATCCGACAGCGAGACCCGCGAAGGCGAAACCCGTCCAGGGAAACGCCGGGAAAAGATAAAACTGCGGCGTGCCGAATGTGTGGACGCCGTTGATGTACGACTCGAGATACCAAGGCAGAAAGCGCGGCCGCCAGGTGCTCCAGAGCGGCGGGGTGACCACAGCGATGGCCAGCGCCACGGCGATGGCTCCAGCGATGCTCGCGGAGCGGCTGCGCACGGCGTAGCACGCCGCACCCATCAAAATAATGGAAAGGCCGATGATGTTCAGCACATCCACGCGAAGCAGGTCGGTCCAGGGAACCCAGTGCCAGCCGAGGGCAAATTCCTGAACGCGGAAGAGCAGACCCAGCCCGAAGATTTCCGCGCCACGGGCGATCGTCTGGCGGGCGATCTGAACGGGCGAGGCGCCGCGGGTACGCAGACGATGGGTGATGAGGCCGAAGGAAATTCCGGCGAGGAAGAGAAACAGCGGAGCGGGAAACGTTCCGCCGAGCGCGGCCCAATGGAACCATTGCGTATCGCGGGCAGCGCCGCCGAGCCAGGATTCGTTGCCGTGCCATTGGAACATCAGGACGCAGGCGAGGCCGCGCATCCAGTCGATGTAAGCCAGACGTTGGTCTGTGGAAGGCATGGATTCGAGACACAGGCCCGCGGTAAGAAATTCACTGACCGTGGCTACCCGGGCGCGTAACTTCCGGAGCCGGGTTAGACTATCTCGCGATGGACGACGCGCGCCAAATGAAATTGTCGCTCGCCGCAGGAGTGTGGGCGTTTGTGTGCCTGGCGGGCGCGTTTGCGGGAATGTGGCGGGGATATGGGGGGCCGCAGTTCGCGGTGGCGCTGGCGTGTTTCGGAGCGCTGTTTGCGGTGCAGGTGGGATTCGCGGCGGAGGGAGTCGCGGAGCGGCTGGTTGCGGCGCTGGCGCGGGTGCGCTTGGCGCTGCCGCTCGCGCCGATTCTCGTGTATGTGGCGTACGCGATTGCGGCGGGAGGCGTGGAGTGGCCCGCAATAGGCGTGGCGCTGGCATATGGACTTGCGCCGGGCCTCGTGTTGCTGACCGCGGGGAGGCGGGCGAAAGGCTGCTGGCAGGATTACGCTGCCGCGCTGTGCATCTGGTTGCCGGCGGAGTTGCATGTGCTCCAGAGGGCATTTCCCTTCCCCGCGCGCGGGCTCTCGCATCCGCTGTGGGCGGGGTATGCCATCAGCGTGGGGCTGATTGCGTTCTTGCTGATTCGCCGGATGGAGGGAATCGGCTATCGCGTGGCGTGGGGACGCGGCTGGGGCTTCGCGGTGGTGGCGAACCTGGCGTGGTTTGCGGTGTTCGCGATTGTGGTGGGACAGTGGATTGGCTTCATTCGATTTGCGCCGACGTGGGAGCGCGCGGGGGCGCTGCCGCTGGTGGCGCTGGGAATTCTGGTGTTCAACGCGTGGCCGGAAGAATTCTTGTTTCGCGGGCTGATCCAGAATCTGCTGTCCACGTCGCTGCGCAGCGAGGTGGCGGGGCTGTTCGTGGCTTCCGTGATTTTCGGGCTGGCGCATTTGAACAATGGCCCGCAACCGTTTCCCAATTGGCGGTACGGGCTGCTGGCCACGTTTGCGGGCCTGGCGTACGGGGCGGCGTGGCGGAAAACGCGGTCAATCTTCGCATCCGCGTTGGTTCATGCAGGGGTGAATACGCTGTGGTTCGCGATGTTTCCGACGGTGAAATAATCGAATACCAAAAATCGAAAAACGAAAACCGGGCGAAATAGGGCATCGAGAGGGAACGATTTTCGATTATCGCTCTTATCGCACTACGCCCGCCATGGGGCTGGAGGCCGAGGCGTACAGCCGTTTCGCCATGCGACCGGCGAGGAACGCTTTGCGGCCCGCGATGACGGCATCGCGCATCGCTTCGGCCATCAGCACCGCGTCCTGCGCTTCCGCGATGGCAGTGTTCATCAACACGCCATCCGCGCCGAGTTCCATGGCCAGCGACGCGTCGGAGGCGGTGCCGACGCCCGCATCCACAATCATGGGGACCTCGGTGATGCGCTCTCGGAGGATGCGCAGCGCCGTTTCGTTTTGAATGCCGAGGCCGGAGCCGATGGGCGCGGCGAGCGGCATGACGGCTGCGGCGCCGGCATCGATCAGTTTGCGCGCCACGACGAGGTCGTCGTTCGTATAGGGAAGCACGACGAAACCTTCTTTCACCAGAATGCGCGTGGCCGCGAGCAATTGTTCGGTGTCGGGAAACAGCGTCTGCTGGTCGCCGATCACTTCCAGCTTCACCCAATTGGACAGGCCGGCTTCACGGCCCAGGCGGGCGGTGCGGACGGCCTCGTCGGCGGTGTAGCAGGCGGCAGTGTTCGGCAGGATGAAGAATTTATCGCGGTCGATGTAATCGAGCAGCAATTCCTTCGAGCGGTCCGTGAGGTTCACGCGGCGGACGGCCACGGTGACCATCCCCGCGCCGGAAGCGGCATGGGCGCGCGCCATTTCCTGAAAGCTGCGGTATTTGCCCGTGCCGACAATCAGCCGCGACTGGAATTCGCGGCCGGCGATGATTAGAGAATCGTTCATGACTGTACTCCCGCGGATATTCTAGCGCGTTCCTCGGATGTGCGCGAAATGAGAGGGGGCGGCCAGCAGGAAGGAGCGCGCTACTTCACGGCTTTGGCGAAGAAGGCAACGCGGTCTTTCCACTCCTGTTTGTTGGGCTCGAGCGAAAGTGCCTTGCGCTCCGTTTCCAGCGCTTCCGCGAACATTCCGTTCGCGTAGAGGGCCTCAGCGAGCGTGTCCAGAAAATTGGCATTTTTTGAGTCGGTGATATCGACTGCGCGGCGGGCGAGTGGAAGGGCCGCCTTCGGATCGCGGAGCCTCGGATCCTTCGTCGTGGCGAGGAGCCAGGCAAGATTGTTGCAGCCCGCTG
>DASPSB010000121.1:0-15724 GCA_035624135.1 Candidatus Acidiferrales bacterium
AGCAAAATCGTGGGCGGGTTGTACAGCTCCTTCACTGCGAACGACCCGCAATACCAGGTGGCTATCGAGCGTGAAAAGGCGCGGAGCCTGGGCGTGCCGCTCACACAGATCAGCGAAGCGCTGTCTGTGTACATGGGCTCAGTTTACGTAAACGATTTTGACTTCAATAACCGCGCCTACCGCGTATATGTACAGGCGGATCGCGCGTTTCGTTCGCAGCCGCGTGACATCGGGCAGTATTACGTGCGCACGGACCGAGGCGCCATGGTGCCGCTTGAAAACCTTGTGCACGTCCGGCAAACCACCAACGCGCAGGTGATCAGCCATTACAACCTGTTCCGCGCAACGGAAATAGACGGCGGGGCTCTGCCGGGGCACAGCTCCGGAGAGGCCATCCGCGAAATGGAGGCCCTGGCCCGGCGTATGCTGCCGCCCAGCTTCGGATACGAATGGACGGGGATGTCCCTCGAGGAGCTCGAATCGGGCAGCACAGTAGTCCTGCTGTTCGGGCTGGGCGCGCTGGTGGTTTACCTGACGCTGGCGGCTCAGTACGAAAGCCTTACGCTGCCGTTCATCGTAATGCTGGCCGTGCCCTCCGCGGTGCTGGGCGCGCTGTTGGCCCAGGTGGCGCGCGGGCTGGCCAACGATATCTTCTGCCAGATCGGGTTGGTGATGCTCGTCGGGCTCTCGACCAAAAACGCCATCCTGATCGTGGAATTTGCAGAACAATTGCGGAAATTGGGCATGCCCATCGTGCAGGCGACCGTGGAGGCGGCTCGGATTCGGTTGCGGCCCATTCTGATGACCTCGCTGGCATTTATCCTCGGAGTGCTCCCGCTTGTGTTTGCACAAGGCGCGGGCCGCGAGGGAAGGCATTCCGTGGGCACGACAGTGCTGGGAGGAATGCTCGCGGCTACCACACTGAACCTGATTTTTATTCCGGTGCTCTACCTGCTCGTGAAAGGCCGTAGGGCTGCGGCGGCATCCCTGACGGGACGCGGCGAGTAGTCCTGCAACGTTTCTGCTGCAAGAAATACCTTTCGAGCATCGGACCCCTGAGCAGAATCTTCCGGCAAGCTCCGGCAGTGGCGCAAATTCCGGGAGGAACAAGATGGATCTTGAACTGAAGGGAAGGACGGCCATCGTTACCGTCTCAACTGCAGGGAGCGGATTGGCCATCGCGGAGACGCTGGCACAGGAGGGAGCGACGGAAGTCGTAAACGGCCGGACAGAAGAGCGTGTGGGGCGGCACTCGAGAGGGTTCAGAAGCAAACGAGCGGGGCGAAACTGCGCGGAGTGGCTGCGGATTTGGGAACCGCAAAAGGTGTGGCGGAGATGACGCGGGCAGTCCCCGACACCGACATTCTGGTCAACAACCTGGGAACCTACGCGGTCAAACCATTCGCGGAAATTACGGATGCGGATTGGATGAACATATTCGAAGTCAACGTGATGAGCGGCGTGCGTCTCTCCGGGCACTATCTGCCCGGGATGCTGCGGCGAAACTGGGGACGAGTGATTTTTATCTCGAGCGAGTCCGGCCAGCAAATCCCGGCGGAGATGGTTCACTACGGCGTGACAAGAACGGCGCAGCTTGCGGTAGCGCGCGGCCTGGCGGAAACGGTGGCAGGCACCGGAGTGACGGTAAACTCGGTGATGCCCGGTCCGACAGCATCGGAAGGCGTGACAGGTTTTGTCACCGAGATCGCGCGGAAGAGGGGCCTTAGCCCGGCGGAGGTCGAGAAGGAGTTTTTCAAGTCAATCCGCCCCTCGTCTCTCCTGAAGCGCTTTGAAACGCCCGAGGAAATTGCGGCCGTGGTTGCCTTTGTGGCCAGCCCGCGCTCGGCAGCCATCAGCGGAGCGGCGGTACGCGCCGATGGCGGAGTGGCGCGCAGCATTCTCTAGCATTCGCGCGGAAGTCCCCGTTGTCCGTTGCCTTCGTCGAACAATCAGGGTAGAAAAGACAAAACGAGGTGCGGCGATGGCAGGTCTCGACCCCTATTTGGATAAATACGAGCACGAACACCACAACGCGGCGAACCGTGTGCTCCACGCCATCGGAATACCATGTATATTCGCGGGGCTTATCCTTTCTTTCTTCGCCTGGCGCTGGGGACTCGTATTTTTTGCGGGTGGTTGGGTGATGCTGTTGGTCGGGCACCGGATTGAAGGCAATAATCCTGCGTTTTTCCAGGGTCCTGTTTATTTTCTGATGGGACCAATCTGGGTGGCGCGGGAGATTCTGGAGTGGATGGGAGTGAAGCGCACGCCGCGAGCGGAATCCAAGGCTCAGGGTTGAGCCGCAGGAGAAGCGGAACCTGCACCCTCTCCGCTCAGAGTTCGCGCAGGGCCGCGGCGACGGATGTACGGGCGGCGCGGACCGCCGGGAACAAGCCGCCCACCAGACCGATCACCACGGAATAGAGGAATCCCTGAATCAGCAGCATTGGAGTGACACGGAAGGCGAAGGCCACCTGGCTGAAGCTTTGCCAGTTCATCGTCGAGGTATGGAAGTTGTTGAACGCAGTATAGGCAATCGCACCGCCGATGAGGCCGCCGGCGAGGGCGAGCAGAATGGATTCGACAATTACGCTGATGACCACGGGACCGCCGCCAAAGCCGAGCGCCCGTAAAGTGGCAATTTCGCGGGTCCGTGCGGCGACCGCCGAATACATCGTATTGATGGCGCCAAACACAGCGCCAATGCCCATCATGGCTGCGATGAGGTACCCCAGGTTCTGCACCAGCTTGGTCAGGAATATGGATTGTTCCGAGAAGTAGTCTGTCTCGCGGAGCACCTTCACATTCAGGCGGGGGTTGCTGACGAGCGCGCCCTTGAAAGTGTCGAACTCATCGGGCGAACTGAGCCGTGCGTGGACGGAGGATACCAGGGTACCGCGGTTATAAGCCCCCTGGAGAATCGTCAGATCGGACCAGATTTCGGACTCCGAAACGGAGCCGCCGTCGGTGAAGATTCCCACCACAGTCCAGTTCGTCTTGCCCCAGGTTTTCGTGCTGCCCACTTGAAGCCCGGCAAACTCTCGAGCTGCGCCTGCGCCGACCATGATTTCGTTGCGGCCCGGCTCGAAGTTGCGCCCCGCGATGATGTGCAAATTCGTCCGGATTGCAAAGGCCTCTGGTGTGACGCCTCGCAGTGGAACATTCGCCTCGGTTCCCGTGCTGATCTTGGGAACGTCCACCAATACGAGCAGCTCCCGCGAGGTCACCGGCCCACTCCCTCCGCGAGCAATTCCGGGCGCGTCCTGAATTACGCGTGAGTCCATCAGTGTGATACCGCTCAACATTTCGGTGTCACTTCCCGTGCGTATCACCAGCGCGGTCGAAGGCGACCCGGTTTGCTGGAGTGTGGCGCGGAAGCCCTCGCCGATGGAAAGAACCGCCACGAACACGGTAACGACTCCAGCGACACCCACTATCGTGGCTGCGGAAGAGCCGAACCGCCGCGGGAGCGTGCGCAGGTTCAGCACGCCCACAGCGTAGACTTGCGTTATCCAGTTGATGATTCGCTGCATCTTTGTCGGCCCTGCCCCCCTTGCTCGGCCCTCTAGGCGCGCCGCAACGATTGCACCACGCGTAAGCGCATGGCTTGGAGCGCCGGCAGCGACCCCGTGGCGAGGCCGAGCAGAAGAATAGCCACCATGCCCAATGCGAGGCTGCCCGTCGGCATCACGAAAATCGGCAGAGCCCCGCCCGTGGGATCGCCCCGTCTGATGAGCAGCCAGGCCAGGCCCAAACCAAGAAGCCCGCCCATCGCCGCCAGCATCAGTGATTCGACGAGGACCAGTGTCAAGATCAGGCCGTTCGAAAATCCTACAGTCTTTAATACGGCGAGTTCAGTCACGCGTTCGCGCACGGACTGCATCATCGTGTTACCGGCGACGAGCAGGATGATGAAGAAGACCACACTCAGTATGGCTGTAATTATGGCGCCGATGTCCCCGACTTGTTTGGCGAAGCCCTGCATAAATGCCTTTTCCGTGGAAGTCTTTGTTTCGTAATCGGAATTGGCGAACATCGCGTCTATCCTGTCCGCAATCTGAGGTGCCTGGTCGGGATGCGCAATGCGGATGATGTACCAGCCAACCTCGCCATGGCCGTTCACGCGAGATTCATCGAAGTATTTGTAATGAAAAATGAATTGTGTGGTGTCTGTGGTGGGCGTCGCCCCGGTGTAAATCCCGTCCAGGTTGAACTCCCACGAAGTCGTGCCGTCCTTCTTTTGCCACGCGGCCATAATGGGAATGCGGTCGCCGATTTTCCAGTGGAAGCGGTCGGCCAGATACTTTCCGCAGATCGCGCCGGTACGGTCCGCCATCCATGCTTTCTTCTGATCCTCGGGAAGAAGAAACTCTGGATAGAGGCGGAGGTAGCGCTCCGGATCTGCGGCAATTTGCGCGAAAAAATTCTTCGGATCCTGGTAGATCCCGCCGAACCAGTCGGCATGCGCCACGTCTGTGACTCCCGGCACCTGCTCGATGCGTTCCAAATCACTGATCGGCAGCGGGAGAATGATTGACACTTTGTTCGTCAGCACCAATCGGTCCACGCCCGCAATCTGCACCCCGATGTTGAATGCGTTGCTCACCGCGATCAGGTAGCCGAACATCAGGAAGGCCACCAGAATGGACAGCAGTGTGAACAGGGTACGCACGCGCTTGCGGCGCAGGTTGCTCCAAATGAGCGGGAGGAACTTCACTGGATGGCCTCGGACTGCAACTGGCCTTTGTTCAGATAGACGATGCGGCGTGCGCGGGCCGCGGCGTGGGCGTTGTGCGTGACCATGATGATGGTCTTGCCGTGTTCACGGTTCAGCGCCTGGAGCAGGTCGAGGATTTCCTCTTCCGACTTGCGGTCCAGATCGCCAGTAGGTTCGTCGCACAGCAGCAGGGTCGGATCCGCGACGATGGCGCGCGCAATCGCAACGCGCTGCTCCTGTCCGCCCGAAAGTTGCCGCGGGTAGTGCTTGCTGCGGTCGGACAGTCCCACAACGGTTAGAACCGCGGATACGTGTTTCTTGCGTTCATTCGCGGAAAGCGAAGTGAGCAGAAGAGGCAACTCGACGTTGCGCTCTGCGGTCAGTGTGGGGAGAAGATTGTAGAGCTGGAAAACAAACCCCACATGGTGTGATCGCCAGCGCGCCAGTTCACCCTCACCCATCTTGTCGATGCGGTCGTGGCCGATTTGAACCGTACCGCCGCTCGGGCGGTCAAGCCCCGCGAGCAGGTTGAGCAGCGTCGTCTTCCCGGAACCCGAAGGACCCATCAGCGCAACAAAATCGCCGCGTGGCACATCGAGATTCACGCCCTGGAGCACATCAATCCGCTCGCTGCCGCGTGTATAGACCTTGTGGACGTCGCGGACGCGCACGAGCGCGCCCGCAGTTTCCGCTGCGGCCGTTGACTCCTGTGATTGGCTGATTGTCGCTGGCGACATTGCTCTCCCTCACGAATTTTGGCGGCGCTGGGTCCGCCTGTGCAGGTGCTCCTGGATGCCGGACTACCGGACCGTCACGCGGCTCCCATCCGCGAGACCCGGCGGGCCTTCGAGAACCACCCGCTCGCCGCGGGTAACTCCAGAGATTTCCAATTCTGCACCGGAAGTGCCGACGACTTTCACTGCACGGCGCTCCACGTGGTCCTGTTGCACCACGTACACGACATCCGCATCGCCTTCGTGGCGCACGGCGGCCTTCGGCACCAGCAGCCGAGGCTTGCTCTCGGTTGTGCGGGCGGCCTCCTTTTCGAGGAACGCAACTTTGACCCCCATGTCGGGCAGAATCCTCGGGTCCAGCTTGTCGAATTTGATGCGGACCTGCACGGTGGCTTTCTGACGGTCGGCAGTGGGCACGGCGAGAATCACATGCGCAGGAATCTGCCAGTCCGGATAGGCGTCTAGAGTGGCCTGTACAGCCTGCCCGGGAAAAACGCGCGAAATGTAGCTTTCATTGACGTCCACCTGGATCTCGAGCGATTTCATGTCCACCACAGTGCAGATGCCTGTGCGAGTAAATCCACCACCGGCGGAAACGGGTGAAATCATTTCGCCAGGCTGAGCATCTTTGGTGGTCACCACACCCGAGAAAGGCGCCCGGATGATCGTATCTTCCACGTTCTGCCTTCTCACCGCTACAGTCTGCTCAGCCACGGCGACGTCTTCGCGTTGCTGGTTCAGATGGGCAGAGAGCGCGTCGGCATCGGCCTGTGCGGAATCGAGCGTGGACTGGCTCTCCACGCCTTCTTTGACCAGAGTGCGCATACGCTGAAGCGTGATATTGGCCAGTCTCAACCGCGCTTCGGTCTCCGCGAGAGACTTTCGCGCTGAAACGAGCTGCGCTTCGGCAAGATCCAGATCGCGCCTGGCGTTGGAGTCGTCCAGGCGGCCGACCACCTGGCCAGCCGTCACGGATTTCCCTTCCTCAATCAAGACTTCCGTGACCTTGCCGGTGATCTTCGACGAGACAGTGGCGCGAAGCCGAGGAGTGACGTAGCCCGAGGCGTTCAACACCGTCGCGGAATTGCCCGCACTCTCCTCCCGGACCACTGCAACCGTCACTTCGGGAGCCCGGGCAGCTTTCAGCCAGAAGAATCCTGCGGTCAAAATCAAAAGCACGGCCGGGATGAGCAGGGCGATGGCGATGCGCCAGGGCGAGCGCCGAACAGGTTCCTTGCGCTCGATGCGCAGCTCTTCCAGCAGATGCTTCTCAGCGGACATGGGAGTTTGAGCCGGAATTCTCCATTCTACAGTACAACTGCTCCGGACCTCTAAGGTTACTCTACGGCTGAAAAGACCCGGAATAACGGGATAGACGCGACTATTCGCAGAAGATTCGCACCTTCCTTCCGTTGCCCCTGTCGATGTCAATGTTCGTGTTTTCAAGGGCTTCGGCGAGCTGTTCGGCCTTTAGCTCGGCGAACTTAGAGAGGTCAATTCCCTGCTCCACCAGCCGCTCGTTCACGCGCGGCGGAATCAGCGCCATCCAACTACTGGCCCGGGCAAGCGAAAGCGGAACGCGCATGTTGACGTTGTCGCGGCCGGGGCGCTCCACCTGGATTCGAATGTACTGGAGCTTCCGCCCACCGGCGGATGCCTCGGCTGCTTTCTGGTCACCGGGCACGGAGCCACCGGAGGCGGAGTTCGAAGCGGCGCCTGGGAAGCTTGAAAGCCTGTCGAGAAGCTTTTCGGCTTCCTCCGTGGTGATTTTTCCCTCTTTCAACATTTCCAAAACCTGCTTGGTTTCTGCGGACATTGCTATTTCTCTCCTTCCCTGTTTTCTGACAGCCTTTCTAAAGCTTCCGCGACGGTTAGCTCGCCGCGCGACAATTGCTCGAGAACGTAGAGATTTGGTGAGGGCGCCTCGAAATTCTTGTCCAGCTTTGCGGCGATAGCATTGAGCCGGTTCTTGACCGTGGGATAGCTGATCCCGAAAAGGCTTTCCATCTTCTTAATCGAACCGTGATGCCGCACGAACGCAGTGACAAAAACCTGATCCTCCGGGCTCAATTTTCCGAGCGCTGAGAGTTCAAAATCGCCTTCAATGGCCAGATGGCACGAAGGGCAAGTCATCCGACCCACCCTCAACGTTTCATTGCATTCCGGGCAGCGTGCTTTCGAAATGTCCATTTCACATTCACCAGACCTAACAATTGTGGTCCATAAAATTAAGAAAATCAATAGAAAAATTAAAGAAATGAATATTTATGGGGCCTCCCATGCAAATCCTTGATTTGTCAGCAGATAGGGGATTACTGATGCCTATGGCGCTTCCTCCGCCCCTATTTAGATCAAAGAGACGGCCATCACTAGCACGCCGACAACGACGCCATAAGGCGCGAATACCGGGGCATTCCAGACGTTGGAGTAATACAACTTTCCCGTCATCAGGGTGAGCGGAGCGGTTATGCTGAGCCGGAAACCGGCCAAGAAAATCTTCCACCAATCCCGCCCGTCGAGACCGTCCCTGTTCTGCTCTTGTTTGCGGCTCTTCGCCACAGTCTAACTCAGGAATCGCGCTTGCGTTTCGCAACGGGCTTCATCGATGGAGCGGAAGGACATCGCCCCCCCCAGAAATTTCGATCTACCGGGTTCCCCACGTGCGAACAAGCATCCCACAGAAAACGAAGAAGAAACCGAAAAGCACCCAGTAAGACGCGTAAGCGGGATCATTGAAAATCGTCGAGAGTTCCGGTCTGCCCCCCATAAATTCGAGCATGCCATAAACCAGCATAAACATGCCGCCAGCGAAGAATTTCAACCAGTGGCGTTGCTCGATAGTCCAGGGGCGAGTCTCAGGCTTTCTGACGGGCTCACTGCGGCGCCCTGCAACCACTGGCTTATAGCTGCCTCCAACGTTGCTATTCATCGGCCAGCCAGTTGGGTGGAAACCCGCGTAAGAAGCTCCGCCGGTGCGGGAAGATCGTAAGTAGCCGTGCCGCGGTGCAGCCAGAGGATTTTGCCCCCAGGGGCGACCAGCGAGGCACCGGGGAGTTGCAACACATCGCTGTGCTTTTGAAGTGTCCCCTCCAGGCTGATGGGGCATCCGGCCGCTTTCGCCGCAGCGCGGCGGCGACGGCCTTCCGGTTTCGGAAACAGGATGCTCCACCAATTGGTTCGCTCAAAGCCCATAGCGCGGTAACTGTGAAGATCGGGATCCGGGATACAAATGGCCTCGACTCCGTGGCGCCCGCAGAAGCGCGCCATCTCGATAGCAGTTCCCTGCACCACACAGGCCACTCGAATGCCAAGCTCGGTGAACCGGGGGAGCGTCTCACGCAACTGCGCGAGGGTTTCCGAATAGAACGGTCAGCCAAAATGGCGGAGCCAAAGGATGAGCGCCGGCCTCTCAGCCCAGATATCGCTGAGGCGCCGAGTCTCGCCCGACACGGTCGAGTAGGTGAAATCGGGCGATCGGTCGCCGGGAGATGGACTGGTGGCCATGTGGGCATTCGAAGGGCTCTAGCGCCTCCTATGGTAGCGCAGAGAGGCGGGAGGCTGTAAGTGGCGTGGTCCACCGCCACTGAGTCGCTCCTTGAAACGAGATCCCCGGATGGCATGAGCTCGTACGCTCACTAAGTCTTGTGAACGGTTCGTCAGTCGTGGCGCGCGCCGCGCAGCACTTCCACCGCGTGGGGAAGCAACCCCGCAATAGCCTGAAGCGATTCCACAGCTCCGCGCGGGCTGCCGGGAAGATTCACGATGAGCGTGCTTCCGCGCACTCCTGCGGTGGCACGTGAGAGCACGGCGCGCTCGGTTGATTCCGCGCCGACCTGCCGCATCAACTCTCCCAGACCAGGCACAAGCTTCGAGCAAACGCCAGCGGTGGCTTCCGGGGTGGAATCGCGCGGGCCCAGTCCCGTCCCGCCTACGGTGAGAATCAGATCGAGTTCGTCGCGGTCGGCCAACGAAGCCAGCAGCATCTTCAGCGGTTCTTCATCGTCGGAAACCACATGCCGCGAGAGGACGCGCCATTCAAGTTCCGTGCACAGTGCGGCCACTGCGGGACCGGTCGTGTCCTGGCGCTCATTCCGGGAAACGCTGTCGCTTACGGTAATGACGGCTACGCGCATGGCGGGAGCTGAAATCGCCGTTATGCCGGCTCAGCGTCGCGGGTGGCTTCGTCCTGCAGGCGCAGGCCCTCCATCAGCAGGCCCTGCGTCGAACGCTGGATCGTCTCTTGCTCGCTCGAGGCGTTGAAATCGATCTCGAAGGTGCCGTCCGTCCAGCCCATGATGGCATAAACGGCCTGCTCCCCGGCAATGGGCCCGAATACGGCATGCTTGCAAGCGCCGGCGGTGAACCACATCTCGCAGCGCTCGGCTCCCCGGCTGACCACCAGCTTGCAGTTCTTTTGCCCCATTTCGAGCGACTGGAGCAGGTCTATGATGCTCATCTCCTCCAGCCGGCCTTCGAGCACGCCCGGGCGCTTCGCTTTCTGCTGGAGCTTTTCGAGCTGCAAACGGTCAATCACTTTCTTTGCGCGCTGGAGCAGCTCTTTCACATAAAAGGGTTTCTGGACGAAATCCTCCACGCCTTCTACGAGCGGACGCAGTTTCTCCTCCAGGTCGGCCCGCCCGGCAAGGAAAATGAACGGCGTGTTCTTGGAAGCCTCGCGAATACGGATTTTTTCGTAGAATTGCCGGCCGTCCACCCCCGGCATCTTGTAGTCGCACACAATCAGATCCGGCGACTGCTCCACGACTTTCAGCAGCGCGTCCACACCATCGCCGGCCGAGAGGACTTCGGCGTACGGCTCGAATCCCTTTACCATCAGCTCGCGCACGAGAGGATTGTCGTCAACCACCAGGACGCGGACGGCCTTCATCGCGCGCGCCTCCGCGCGGGGCTCCGCGGGGAGCTCGCGCCGCGCGTGTAATCACCGCGCTGGCCTCCAGTCTTTTCCACCAGATAAATGCCGGTAATCTCCATGCTCCGATCGAGCGCTTTCGCCATATCGTAAATGGTCAGTGCAGCCACAGTGACCGCGGCGAGCGCTTCCATCTCCACACCGGTCTGCGCATTCGTCGTCGCCCGCGCTTCGATTTCGACCCCATTGTGGCGGAGGTGCGTGGTAACGTCAACGTGTGCCAGCGGCAAGGGATGGCAGAGTGGAATCAGTTCGCTGGTGCGTTTGGCAGCGGCAATCCCCGCGATGCGAGCGATTTCGAGTGGGTCGCCCTTGGGCACGACGCGACGGCGGATTGCGGAGAGCGCCTCGCCGCCGATGCGCACGAATCCGCGCGCCCGAGCCGACCGGGCCGTTACCGGCTTCGCAGAGACGTCCACCATCTGCACTCCGCCCCCGCACTCCAAGGGGCGGAAGTGCGAAAGATCGCCCTCGGGTTTTTTGCTCGTGCGCCTCACTCTGCCTCGTTGCCTGCTCTTGCTGCGGCGCTTACATCCGGTCGCGCCACAAGAGCACGTCCACCCATTCGCCAGGGGCGAATTCTAGCTTTGTTTCCGGCACTACGAGAAAACATTCTGCCTGCGCCAGCCCGGCCAGGTCACCGCTGCCCTGTGACGTCAGCGCGGCAACATGCGCGTCGTCCCCAAACCACATCAGTTTCGCGGGAATAAAATGCGTCAATGGAGCTGTGAGCTTCACTGCGTGCCGCAGCCGTGCTTTCACCAGCCGCAAGGGCCGCGCCTCCGCTCCTGAAAGCACGTCCACCATCGGCACCCCAAACAGCTCAAACGTCACCATCGTCGAAACCGGATTTCCCGGCAGCGCCAGCACGGGCTTTCCGCGGCAAACGCCGAACACTGCCGGTTTTCCCGGTCGTATCGCCACCGCATCGAACCGGAAGTCCGCGCCCAGTTCGCGCAGCACATCTTCCACCAGGTCGTATTTCCCCATCGAAACGCCGCCGGAGAGCACCAGCGCGTCCGCCTTGAGCCCCTGCTCGATCTTCCCGCGCAGTTCCGCGCTCTCGTCACGCGCCTGCCCCAACTCCACCGGCTCGCCTCCGGCCTGCACCACCTGCGCCGCCAGCGAATAACGGTTGCTGTTGCGGATTTGAAACGGCTCTGGCGTCTCCGCCATCGGAACAATCTCGTCGCCTGTGGTGAGAATGGCCACGCGCGGTCTTTCAAATACAGCCATTTCCGCATGCCCAAACTGCGCTGCGATGGCGATCTCTACGGGCCCCATCCGCCGCCCGGCCGGCACAACTTCCGCCCCGGCCTTCGCTTCGCTGCCGCGCGCGACGATATTGGCGCCTTTCTCAACCGCGCGCTGGAACGTCACCCGATCCCCCTCGCGCGTGGTGTGTTCGATCATCACCACCGCGTTCACCGATTCAGGGACCGCCGCCCCCGTCATAATCTGCACGCACTCCCCCACGCGGATTTTGTCCGTGAATGCCGCGCCCGCGCGGATCTCGCCAGCAAGCTTCAGCGTCGCAGGCAGCTTCACGATGTCGGAATAGCGCAGGGCATAGCCATCACGCGCCGCCCGGTCGAATGGCGGCGCATCGCGGTCCGCGACGAGCGGAGCGGCCAGCACGCGGCCCGCTACCCCCGCGAGCGCTACGCGTTCCTGTCGCCGCGGCGCTGCGGCAAAGCACGTAGTCGCCGCTTCCGCGACCATCCGGCGGGCTTCGACGTAGGAAATCATGGAAGGCTGCGGCTCAGAGCCAGGAGGCAAGTTTGGTGCCCGGCATCAGAAGTGTGGCCTCACGCTCCGGGCCTGTGGAGATCATTCCAATCTCGACGCCCAGAGTGTCTGAGATGAACTTCAGATAATCGCGCGCAGCCGCGGGCAGCGCGGCGGGATCTCTCAAGCTGCTGGTCGGCGCCATCCAGCCGGGCAGGGTGCGGTACTCCGGCGTCACCTTTTCGAGCGTTCCGACGTCGGGCGGCATCTCGCCCAGCGGCGTGCCTTTGTAGCGGTAGCCGGTGCACACTTGGATTTCGCGCTGCGCGTCGAACACGTCCAACTTGGTCACCACCAGCGAATCGATGCCGTTGATCTGAATGGCATACCGAAGCATCACAGCGTCCAGCCAGCCGCAGCGGCGCGGGCGCCCCGTGACCGCGCCGAATTCTTTGCCGCGCTGGCGAAGGTCGCTCGCTTCGAGGTCAGGCATTTCCGTTGGAAACGCTCCGCCACCCACGCGCGTGGTGTACGCCTTTGTGATGCCCGCCACTCCCGTGATGCTATGCGGTGGGAGTCCCAGGCCGGTACATGCGCCGCCTGCGGTCGAGTTGGACGAAGTGACGAAGGGATAGGTGCCGTGGTCGATGTCCAGCATGGTTCCCTGCGCCCCTTCTAGCAGCAAGCGCTTCCCTTCCGAGATCGCGCGGTTCACCAGCGCCGACGTATCCGCCACACATGGCCGCAGCCGTTCAGCATACTTTTCGTACTGCTCCACGATTCCGGAAATCTCCAGCGGCTTTCCGAATGCGGCGCGGCAAATGGCGTCCTTCTCCGCTGCCACGTGCTCGAGTTTTGCGCGGAAGCAGGCGGGTTCCAACATCAGGTCGCACACGCGGAGTCCGCGACGCGACATCTTATCCTCATAGGTGGGACCGATCCCCCGCGAGGTCGTGCCGATTTTCGAAGCGCCGCGGGCCGCCTCGGCCGCGATTTCCATCTGCCGGTGATAGGGAAAAATCAGGTGCGCGCGATTGCTCAAAAACAGGCGGCCCGCGGTGTCGAAGCCAGCTTTCGCCAGCGAGTCCATCTCGGCAACCAGCGCGGCCGGATCCACCACCACGCCCGCGCCGATCACTGCGAGCTTGCCGGGCCGTAGAATGCCGCACGGGATGAGCTGAAGGATGAAGCGGTGGCCGTTGAAGATCACCGTGTGGCCGGCGTTGTGGCCGCCGCTATACCGGGCAACGATGTCGAACGATTCGGCAAGATAATCGACAACTTTGCCTTTGCCCTCGTCGCCCCACTGAGCCCCGACAATCACCACTGCGGCCATCTGCTTCGCGTTCCCTCTCCCCAATTCGATTTGCGCTCCCCTTTCTCCGAGCGTGTCCGCACGCTCCCCGGCCCGGTTCCCCCAACACATGCTTCCTGTTGCCGGAATAACAACCCAGAGGCGGGAGCGGTTACCCAGTGAACTATCGTACCCTCACGATTCGAGGGAACGCAATCGCAAAACCGATTGGCGCATCGGAAATGCGGACAGCCCGGCAGCAAAAAGGCACCGGAGATTGATTAGACGTGCGAGGAAACGAATTTGGCCACCTCGTCCTTCGGCAGGTTGCCGACGAGCTGGCCCACTACTTCGCCGCCCTTGAACAGCAGCAGCGTGGGAATCCCTCGAATGTTGTACTTTGACGGGGTCTCTGGACTTTCGTCCACGTTCATTTTCACCACTTTAATCTTTCCCGCGTTTTCCTGGGCCACTTCCGCTACAGTGGGTCCCAGCATCAGGCACGGGCGGCACCATTCCGCCCAGAAATCGACCATCACCGGCTGCGATTTGCTCGCCTCGATGACATCAGACTTGAAATTCGAGTCGTTGACCTGTCCCACTCCATCTCCCATATCGATCCGCGCTCCTTTGTCGGATTTCTCTAATTCTTGCGTCCCTTAGATGCTACACCGGAAGGCGTGTTACGCGCTCGGGTACTCCGCCAATCGGTTCACGCTCATCCCGCGCGCACGGCTCTTGCTCGTTCATAGACTTCCACGTACTTCTGCGCGGCGACTTCCCACGAAAAATTCTGCGCCATCGCGTTCTGCATCAGCTTCCCCCATGCCGGCCGGTTCCGGTAGCACCGCAGCGCCCAGCGTAGCGTGTCCAGGAGCGCGGAACCGGTAGCGTCCCAGAACTTGAATCCGGTCCCGCGTCCGGTATCCGGCTCGAAGGGTTCAACCGTATCGTCGAGACCACCCGTCGCCCGCACCAGCGGAATCGTTCCGTAATGCATGCTGTACATCTGGCTCAGCCCGCAGGGCTCGTACCGCGAAGGCATCAGGAAGAGGTCCGCACCCGCTTTGATTTTGTGCGCAAGCACGTTGTCGAATCCGATGCGAACGCCCACCTTGTCCGGCCGGGCATCTGCCAGCATGCGGAAAAACGCTTCGTAGCGGTGGTCGCCCGAGCCCAGCGCCACCATCGCGACGTCTTCGTCCAGGAACTCGCGCGCCACATGGGCGATCAAATCGAATCCCTTCTGCTCCACGAAGCGCGACACGATGCCCACCACCATCCGCCCGTTGTTCTCCTCGGGCAATCGCAATTCGCGGATCAGGTCCCGCTTGCAGATGGCCTTGTTGGTCGTATCCGCCGCCGAATAGTGCGCCGCTATCCAGCGGTCGTTTTCCGGATTCCAGGTGGAATAGTCGGCGCCGTTCAGAATGCCCACCAGCCGCGACGATCGCGCCCGCGTCACTGCATCCAGCCCGAAGCCGAATTCTGGAGTCTGGATTTCTTCCGAATATTTTCGGCTCACTGCGGTCAGGTAGTCCGCGAACAGGAGCCCGCCCTTTAGAAAGTTTACGTCACCCCAGAACTCCAGCGCGTTGACGTTGAATAGGTGGCCCGGCAGCCCGGTGCGCCACATCACGTCCTGGCCGTAGCGCCCCTGGTAGGCCATGTTGTGCACCGTGAACACGACGGGGACCCGCGTAAATTCCGGGTCGTACCCATACACGCCCCGCATCAATACGGGGACTAGCGCCGTCTGCCAATCGTGGCAATGAATCAGGTCCGGCTGCCAAATCTGCTTGGCAAGTTCGATCACGGCGCGGCTGAACAGAGTGAAGCGCTCCGGATTGTCGCCGTATGCCCCGCCGAACTCCCCGTAAATTCCGTTGCGGTCGAAAAACTCCGCCGCATCCACGAAGAAGTAGCGCACACCGCGGAGCGGATCACCCTCGCGGATCGCGGGAAAGTGCATGCGCGGCCCGATAGGGACCGTCAAGCTCGGCAGCACCACGCGCCGTGTGCCGATCCCCCGGTAAAGCGGAAGAACGACGGCCACATCGTGGCCCTTGGCGGAGAGGGCCCGCGGAAGCCCTTCAAGCACGTCGCCGAGTCCGCCCGTCTTCGCGTACGGCAGCGCTTCCGAAGCTGCAAATAAAATTCTCATCGCTTCATTCGAGAGGCATTCACGGTAAAGGAGGAATTAGGAGGCGTCAAGCGCGTTCGCGGCCGGCCATTAGGCGCAGAACGGCATGAAAAAGCAATCCCTGCTACACTCCGGCGCCATGGGACGGCGCCTCGGCCAGCATTTTCTAGTGGATGCC
>DASPSB010000128.1:0-6906 GCA_035624135.1 Candidatus Acidiferrales bacterium
AGCATCATTCCATCCCCTCCACCGACGTTCTCTCCACCACCGCTCACGGCAACGAGTGGATTTACCCTCCCGGTTCCGGCCTGCTCCTCTATGGCATCTGGCATCTCGGCGGCTGGGCCGCGCTTTCCTGGCTCAACGCGCTTGCCAGCCTGGCCACCGTAGCGATGCTGGTTTTGGGGAGAGGCCGGCTCGCGGCCCTGCTCGCCGTGATCGCCGTGCCTGCCATCGCTTATGGCACCGAAGCCCGCTCGGAAGTTTTCACCACGCTCTTCTTCACCGCATCCTTTTCAATTCTGTGGCGGCACTTCCGCGGCGAGCGCGCCCCTCTCTGGCTGCTTCCCGTCTTCATGGTCTTTTGGGTGAATTGCCACACGGGATTTGCCGCCGGCATCGCACTCCTCGCCGCCTACGTACTGCTCGAATTGTTCGAACTTCCCTTCGCCCCCCGGCGCGCCGCAGCGCTCGCCCGCCTGCGTCAGGCCGCTCCTTGGTGCGCGCTCACCCTGCTCGCCACTCTCGTAAATCCCTGGGGCTACCGCATGTACGTGGCGCAATGGCGTCAGAACCAGGCCATCCAGTTGTACGGCTCCTTCATCGGCTGGTGGGCCCCCGTCAAAGTCAGCCTCGCCGTGCTCCGACAAGCCCTGCATCCCCGCGACCCGGCCAGTGCAGATTGGTGGCTTCTGCTTATCGCTGCCGTCGCCGCCCTCGCCGCTCTCTGGCGAAGGCGCATGGGACCTGCGGTTCTGTTGGCTGGCGGTGCCTGGCTCTCGCTGATGCATCTTCGCTTTCAAGTTCTTTTCGCCGTCCTCGTCGTCGTTCTCGTAGGCGCCCTCCCCGTCGCGCTTAACAGCGAAGAGAACGCGGCCCCTTCTGGCTGGCTTGGCTCGCTGCGCAATCTCGCCGCGCGGCGCGAAATGGGATTCGCTCTCCTCGCCTGCGCCGCGCTTCTCGTTGGTGTGCGCTGCTACGACCTTGTCTCGAACCGCCTTTACATTGTCAAAGGTCAGCTCTCGCTCTTCGGCGCCGGTCCCTCCTGGTGGTATCCCGAACGAGCCGCCGAATTTCTTCGCCGCGAAAAAATCCCCGGCAACGTCTTCAACGACTTCGATCTCGGTGGCTACCTCGCCTGGCGCATCGGCCCCGACTACTTGGACTACGTGGACGCCCGCTACATCCCCTTCGGCATGGACGTCCTGCTCCACAAAAATCATTTGATGGTTTCCCCGCCCGATTCCCCCGACTGGGACGCCGAAGTCGCTCAGCGCAATATCAATCTCGCCTTCTTTTCTCTCGCCCGCTACGGCCAGCTCCAAAACGCTCCCCTCGTTGCCTTCTGCTCCAGCCAGAAATGGAAGCCTATCTATATAGACGAAGTTTCCGTCATCTTTCTCCGAGTCCGTCCGGAGAACGAGCCGTGGCTCGCCCGTCGCGCCTTCGATTGCAGCAAACTGCGCTTCCCGTTCTGGTACTACGGCGACGCCCGCCCCGACTTCGGGCCGAAGCTCTCCCCTCCCAACCTATCCCCTGATTCCTGGAGCAGTCGCGCCGTTCTCTACAATTTCTACGCCAACGCCGGCTCCGTCTTTTATGTCCTTTCCCGCGACGCACAAGCCGCTGAGGCCCTCGATCGGGCCAATCAGCTATTCCCCTCCGACCCGAATCTCCATCTCATCCGCGGCCAGTTCTTCGAAGCCACGGGCCGCCCCGCCGATGCCGAACGCGAGTACCGTGCCTCGCTCGATCTCGCCCCGACGGACGCCGCCTGGCTCGCCCTGGGCCGGCTCTATGGCGCCCAGCATCGTTACGCCGAGGCTGCCGACTGCCTGGAACACTCGGCCGCGCTTTCCAATCACGATTACGATCGCTACCGCGTCCTCGGGCAAGTCTATCTGCTCCTCAATTCCCCCCATCAAGCCCTCGATGCGTTCGATCTTGCCGAGCGCCACAGCCCTTTCGAAAAAGGCGCGGCCGTGATGGCCGTCGAATTTCATGCCCGCCTCGCCGAAGACCGCGCCCACGCCTGGAAAATGCTCGGCGACCTGAATCGCGCTATTTATTTCGCTGAGCGATCTCTCGACTTCACTCCCGAAAATGCGGCCCGCTGGCAACTCCTGGCCGACCTTTACACCCTAGCAGGCCGACCCGACGACGCCGCCAGGGCCCGCCAGCACGCAGGCTCCCTTTCTCGGTAGCCACGGTCAGCGCTTTTCTGACCGTGGGTCTTTTCGCGCTCCTCGTCGATTTGTTTGTCGCCGGGGATTTCTCGCCTGGAGCGCGGCCCGGGGGTCGTTCCTCAATCTTTTTTCGCCTCGCTTCGCGAAACCTTTTCCCGCCTACCTCCGTCCAACGGATATCCCCTATTGCTTTCCCATAGGGGATGTGGGATGCTCCCTATGGCTTTCCCACAGGAGGTCGCATGGGCGACAAATCCGACGTCTGGCAGGGCACCCTGGCCCTCATGATTCTTCGCACTCTCGAGGTCCTCGGGCCGCTCCACGGTTACGGCATTGCACGCCGCATCGAGCAGACCAGCGGCAATCGCCTGCTCATCAACTACGGCACGCTCTATCCCGCTCTCCTCAAACTCGAGCAGGAGGGCTACGTTGCCTCCGAATGGGGCGCTTCGGAAAACAACCGCCGCGCCAAGTTCTACCGGCTCACCCGCGCCGGCCGTAAACAGGTGCAAAAGGAAACGCGCGACTGGGAGAAGGCCACCGACATCCTGGCCCGCTTCCTCGCGCCCGAACAGAAGGCCTGACGCACGCCGCCTCCGCCACGCAGCGCGCGCGGAGGCGCGTACGGCATTCGCAAGGGAGATTTCGCGATGAATCCTCCGCGGCTATGGCTGGCACGCTTGGCAGGCGCGTTTCGCAGGAATCGCGACGATCGCGAATTTACCGCCGAGCTCGAATCCAATCTCGAGTTCCACATCGAAGACAACCTCCGCCGTGGCCTCTCGCCCTGCGAAGCCCGCCGCCAGGCCCTCATTTCGCTCGGCGGCGTCGAAGCGGTCAAGGAAGCCTATCGCGATCAGCGCGGAGGCTCCTGGCTCGATGCCTTTGCCCAGGACGTCCGCTTCGCCCTCCGCATGGTTCGAAAGAACCTCCCATTCACCGCCGTCGTCGTCCTCACACTCGCCCTCGGAATTGGCGTCAATACCGCTATTTTCAGCGTCGTCGATGCCGTCCTGCTCCGGCCTCTGCCCTTCCGCGATCCCGATCGCCTGGTCTCCCTCTGGCAGACCAACATCGCCCATAACAACGATCTCGACGCCGTTTCTCCTGCGAATTTCCTCGACTGGCAAGACGGCACCGCGGCCTTCGACGGCATTGTGGCCATGAATTACTGGAGCTTCGACTACACCGGAAAGGGCGAACCGGAAGCCTTCACAGGCGAGCTCGTCTCCAAGGATTTCTTCCGCCTCCTCGGCGTCTCTCCGGCTCTCGGCCGCGTCTTTCTCCCCGAGGAATACGAGCCGGGCAAAGACCGTGTTGTCCTTCTCAGCCACGGCCTCTGGCAGCGCCGCTTCGGCAGCGATCCAGCAATCGTTGGACAAACGATTTCACTCCGCGACGAGCTCTATATTGTTGCCGGCGTGCTTCCCGAGGATTTTCATCTCCCCTGGCTCGGCGCCGACCGCGAAGTCTTTGCTCCCCTGGCCTTCACTCCTCAAGCGCATCAGTGGCGCACGTCCACTTACTTGATGGTCCTCGGCCGCCTCAAGCCCGGCGTATCGCTCGAGCAGGCTAGCGCCGCGCTCTCCGCCACCGCCAGCCGTCTCACCAAGCTGTACCCCATCGAAGACGGCAGTGCTGGTGCCGCCATCCGCCCGCTCGCCGAACAAATGACCGGACCGGTTCGTCCCCTCCTCCTTCTGGTCTCCGCGGCAGCGGCACTGGTTCTTCTCATCGGCTGCGCAAACGTCGCCAATCTCCTTTTGGTCCGTGGCAGCCAGCGCGGCCGCGAGCTCGCCATTCGCGCATCGCTCGGCGCGGCGCGCGCTCGACTGATGCGCCAGCTTCTCACCGAGAGCTTTGTCCTCTGCGCCGCGGGATGTGCCGGCGGTCTTTTGCTCGCTCGCTGGTCCCTCAAGTTCATCCTCGGGATTCAACACTCCGGAATCCCTCGTCTCGGCCAGACCACGATGAGCAGTTCCGTCCTGATATTCGGCGTCGCCATCACCCTGCTCACCGGGCTCGTTTTCGGCCTGGTCCCTGCGCTGCGCATCTCGCGCGCCGATCTCCAGTCCGCCATGCGCCGCCGGTCCGGCTGGTCTGCTTCCGGCTCGCGTCAGGGATTGAAGGGCTTTTTCGTGATTTCGCAGGTCGCCCTCGCCCTCACTCTCCTCGTCGGCGCCGGGCTGCTGCTGCGCAGCCTGGTTAATCTCCTCCGCGTCGATCAGGGCTACTCCGCGGATCACGTGGTGGCGATGCAGGTGTACGCCTGGACCCGCTACAGCACGGGCGCACAGCGCGTCGTCCTGTTCCAAAATGCCATGCGCAATCTCTCCGCGCTCCCCGACGTGGAAGCCGCCGGCGCTGCCTCGTCGCTCCCCCTGCTCCTTGGCGGCCCCGATGAATCGTTTCATTTCTCGATTGAGGGCCGCCCGCGCCGCGCCGATCAGCAGCCCACCGCAATCCAGAACGCCGTCACTCCCGGCTACTTTGCCGCAATGGGCGTCCCGCTGATTGGCGGCCGTCTTTTCAACGAATTCGACACCGCCGATTCCCCGCCTGTCGTCCTCATCAACCAGACCATGGCCAGGCGCTACTGGCCCGGCGAAGACCCCATCGGAAAGCACATCGGCGTGCAATTCATCGTCAGCTATTCGAGCCCGGGCGGCCCGCCCGTCAGTTGTGAAATTGTCGGCATCGTCGGCGACACGCGGCAGTGGGGCCCCGAAGATCGTCCCGGCGCCGAATTCTTCCAGCCTCACACCCAGGTCCCAACGGGCAGCATGGCATTCGTCGTGCGCGCCGCCGGCGACCCCAACCTTCAGGTCAACACAATCAAACGCGCCATCTGGGCCGTCGATCCCAAACTGACGTTTTACCAGGTACAAACGCTCACCGGGCTCCGCGACGGCTTCCTCACCAATCGCCGGCTCAGTCTCGACCTGCTCGCTGGTTTTGCCGCTTTCGCTTTCGCACTCGCTGCCATCGGTATCTACGGCGTCATCAGCTATTCCACCGCGCAGCGGACGCAGGAGATCGGCATCCGCCTGGCTCTCGGAGCTCAACGCACCAATGTCCTTGCCCTCATTCTCGCCTCGGGAATGCGCCTGGTCCTTGCCGGAGTCATTGCCGGCTGTCTGCTTTCTTTGGCTCTCACCCGGCTGACTGCCAAACTCCTCTATGGCGTCGGCCCCGCTGACCCCTGGACCTTCTCCAGCGTCGCGGCGGTCCTGCTGATGGTGGCATTCGCCGCGTGTTATCTGCCGGCGCGTCGCGCTACGCGTGTCGACCCGCTCATCGCGCTGCGCTACGAATGAGAGGGGTGCTCATGCCGATCGCAAAACTGCGTTCCTGGTTCCACCGTCTCGGCGGACTCTTCCGCAGAGACCCGAGCGACCGCGAATTTACGGCTGAACTCGAATCCAATCTCCAGCTCCACATCGACGACAATCTCCGTCGCGGCCTCTCGCCCGCCGAAGCCCGCCGCCAGGCTCTCGTCGCTCTCGGCGGCGTCGAAGCCGCCAAGGAAGCCCACCGCGATCAGCGCGGAATTCCCTTCCTCGACGCTCTCGCGCAAGATCTCCGCTTCGCTCTGCGCATGCTGCGCAAATCGCCAGGATTCACCATGGTCGCAATTCTCACTCTCGCGCTCGGTATTGGTGCGAACACGGCCATCTTCACCGTTATTGACGCGGTGATGCTCAAGTCGCTGCCCGTCCGCGATCCGCGCCACCTCTTCCTGCTGCACTGGAACGCGCGGACGAAACCCAAGACGCATGGTTACAGCTCCTACGGCGATTGCGCCTCGGCGGACTGGAATAACCTTACGAATGGTTGCTCGCTCTCCAAGCAGTTTCTGGAGGACGTCCGCAAGCTGGACGTTTTTTCCGGTCTGGCCGAATTCGCCGCGGGCAGCGGCTGGACCCTCAGCGGCAATGGTCCCGCCAGCCTGGTTCAGGGAGATTTCGTTTCCGGCGACTATTTTGAAACCCTGGGAGTCCTCCCGGCCCAGGGCCGTCTGTTCACGCTAAAGGACGATCTCCCAGGCGCTTCCGCTGTTGCCGTCTTGCAATACGGCTACTGGCAGCGCGAATTCGGCGGCGATCCCTCTGTGATCGGCAGGACGATCCGCCTCAACCACCTCACGGTCACCATCGTCGGTGTGGCGGCGCAGAGCTTTACCTTTTTCACGCCTGGAAAAACCCGCGACATTTGGGTCCCGCTCGTCCAGAGGGAGATTTTGCGCCCGCGCTGGGCCTCTGGAAGGGGAGATGCCGCCTCGTGGTGGCTGGTGGCCGTCGGCCGGTTGAAGCCCGGAGTCTCCCGTATCGAGGCCCAGAGCAAAATCAGCGCCCTCTTCCTGTATGACGTCACGCACGCGGAGAAGCCGATGCTGAGCGCGGAGGACGCGCCCTCCATCACCCTGCTCCCAGCACAGGACGCCATGACCGGCGTGCGCCAGGACTTGTCCAAGATGCTGTTCACCCTCATGCTGGCCGTGGGCGTTGTCCTCCTGGTGGCCTGCGCCAACGTCGCGGGCTTGCTGCTGGCCCGCTCCGCGGGGCGGCAACGGGAAATTGCGGTCCGGCTCGCCCTCGGTGCTGGACGCGCGAGACTGCTGCGGCAACTGCTCACCGAAAGCCTCACACTCAGTGCCGCAGGCGGTGCATTGGCCATCTTGCTGGCCCATTGGGCAGCCCGGGCACTGGTCGCTTTTGCCTCCAGCAGT
>DASPSB010000131.1:0-2070 GCA_035624135.1 Candidatus Acidiferrales bacterium
AGCAGCGGAGGCACCCAAATGCCCATGAATTGGCCGAAAACGTGGCTGAGCGGGAGCAGATCGAGAAAACGCAAAGGATGCACGAGCCATTCGTATTTGAGATAGGTGCGAATCTCCGCTTCGAGGGGCTCGAGGTTGGCGAGCAGATTCCCGTGCGAGATGGCCACGCCTTTCGGCTCGGCGGTGGTGCCGGAGGTGAAGACGAGCTCCGCGAGATCCGAGCGGCTGAGGGCGGGCGAGGAATAGGGCGCTTCGCCGTGGCGCGAGACGGTTTGGGCCAGCTCGTCGAGGAGGAGGAAGGAGGTAGAGGAGATAGAGGAAGTAATGGAGGTAGGGGAAGGAGAGGTAGCAGAGGAGAGGCAGGGAAGAAGATCGCGGCCGGCAACGATGAGTTTGGCCTGAGTCTCGCGCGCTACGCGAAGAGCAAAATCGGGCGCGGCGATACGGTCCATGGGCACGGCGACGGCGCCGTGGAGGATGCAGCCGAGGAAGGCGGCGACCCATTCAGCGCAGTTTTCGCCCCAGAGAAGGACACGATCGCCGCGCTGGATGTCGCGGGCTTCCAGCTCGCGGGCGAACTGGCGCGCGACGACGGCGGTGCGGCGATAACTCCAGCGCTCGGTGCGATAGCCGCGGTGATGTGCCCAGGCCGGGGCATCGCCGTGCCGCTCGAGCTCTTGCACGAATTCGACGAGAGATTGCCGCGCCATTTTGAACGCGCCAGCAGTCGCGCGTGCCCAGTGTAGCGAGGAACGAAGAGAGGAGAAAGCTGAGCGAGCCGGCAGAGGCCAGGAGAATGGTTGTTTATATCCAACTGAATTGACTAGATGAGGCCTACGTGATACTCAGGAACCAAAACTGGAGGTGGGATTGTGAAGACTATCCCCATTCCCATCGCGACGGTTCTTTCCACTGCCACGCTAGGGTTCTTGTTCTGCTTGAACTCTGCGCCGGTCCGGGCGCAGGAGGCTCCGCAGGAATCGCCTCCTCCGCCAGCCGCGAAGGCCGAGACCTCCACGCTTCGATTGCCGCCGCCATTTTCGCTGGAGGACGGAACTCCTGTGCGGTTGCGTCTGACGGCAGACCTTTCTTCGGCGAACGCGACAGTGGGCCAAACTGTCGATTTTCAGGTCGTCGAAGCTGTGAAGATAAGGGATTTGGTCGTGATCCCCGAAGGCGGCATTGCCTGGGCCACAGTGACAGAGGCACAGCACAAGCGACATATGGGCCGCGGGGGGAAGTTGAACCTAACGATCGATAAGGTAAGACTCGCTGATGGAGAGCGGGCTCCGTTGCGAGCAGTGCGTGACGCGCAGGGAGGAGGCCACGTCGGCGCGATGACAACGGCAATGGTGGCTACAGGCATTTTGTTTTTTCCCGCGGCGCCGCTCTTCCTGTTCATGCACGGAAAGGACGTGACGATCCCAGCAGGGACGGAAGTGACTGCCTATGTGAACGGGGACTTCACCCTGGACCGGACCAGATTTCTCTCTCCTGATGCTGCGGCGGGAGGCGGAACAGTCGCCCAGAGCCAACCGTCGGCGGCCGCCACGCCTCCTCCCGTCGCGCAAGATCAGCCGCCTCCGAGTGCAACGCCGCCGGCGACGGCGCAGAGTCAGGAGCCTGTGAGCGTCGCGACCCCTGCCGCTGCTCCAGCACAGTCGCAAGAAGCTGCCCAAGTCGAGGTGCAATCCAAACCGCCCGGCGCAGACATCCTTCTGGACGGGAAGTTCGTGGGGAACACGCCGTCAACGCTCCGCTTCGCTGCCGGCGACCACACCGTCAGGATTGAGAAGTCCGGTTACAAACCTTGGGAGAAGGCCTTCACCGTCCTGGCGGGCGGGCAGCTCACGTTGAATGCCACGCTGGAGCCGCAATAGGCTAGTCGTCGTGATTACTGCGCGGCGGCTGGCCGGCGCGCCTTGACCTCCGCCAGAAGCTTTTCGATTTCATCTTCCTGACCCAGCTTGGCGAGACGTATCTCGAGATCATCGCGCAGCAGCTCGCCTTCGGCGTCGCCGATAGCTTCTTCGCGGACGATTTTGCCGCGCATGCGTTCAAAGGCCTGTG
>DASPSB010000135.1:0-8356 GCA_035624135.1 Candidatus Acidiferrales bacterium
TTCCCATCGCGACGGTTCTTTCCACTGCCACGCTAGGGTTCTTGTTCTGCTTGAACTCTGCGCCGGTCCGGGCGCAGGAGGCTCCGCCTGCCGCAGGGACCACCGCCAGCAATCCTGCCCAAAAGCCTGAGACCGCATATCTAAAGCCCCCACCCGCGTTCGGCTTGGAGGATGGTACGCCTGTCAGGCTGAAGCTCACTCGCAACCTTTCGAGTGCGGACGCGACCGTCGGCGAGCGTGTTGATTTTGAGGTACTCGACGAAATCAAAGTGAAGGATGTGATTGTGATTCCTCGCGGGAGCATCGCATGGGCCACAGTAACCGAGGCGCAGCCGAAGCGACGGATGGGGCGGGGCGGCAAGCTGAATGTCAATATTGACAGTGTGCGACTGACGGATGGGGAGAAGGCTCCGCTCCGGGCTGTTAAGGAGGCCCAGGGCGGCAGTCATGTCGGTGCCATGTCTGGCGCAATTGTGGCATCAGCTATCGTATTCTTCCCGGCCGCTCCTTTTTTCCTGTTTATGCACGGAAAGGACATCACCATTCCAGAGGGAACAGAGATTGCGGCCTACATAAACGGTGATACTCCGCTCGATCCCGCAAGATTCATCGCGCAGGGTTCGGGCGCTCCAGCTTTGAGTGTGGGCACAGCTCCACAGGCCGCTTCTGGCGCGCCGCAGCCGATCGCCAAGCCTCCGGATTCAGAGGTCACGCCGGTCGAGGTCAAGTCCACGCCCGACGGAGCGGAGATTTCGATCGATGGAAAATTCGTGGGCAATACGCCCTCAAGCTTCCGTCTCGCGCCGGGCGACCACACCGTCAGGATTGAGAAGTCCGGTTACAAACCGTGGGAGAAGGCCTTCACCGTCCTGGCGGGTGGGCAGCTCACGTTGAATGCCACGCTGGAGCCGCAATAGGCTAGTCGTCGTGATTACTGCGCGGCGGCTGGCCGGCGTGCCTTGACCTCGGCCAGAAGCTTTTCGATTTCATCTTCCTGACCCAGCTTGGCGAGACGTATCTCGAGATCATCGCGCAGCAGCTCGCCTTCGGCGTCGCCGATAGCTTCTTCGCGGACGATTTTGCCGCGCATGCGTTCAAAGGCCTGTGACGAAGCGCCTTCGTGGATGGCCCGCTCGGCGCGATTGGCGCGGCCTGCGGCGCGGGCGCGGCGATGTCGCGTGGCCAGCATTTCGGCGCGCGATTTGGCCTCGCCGATCTTCTGCTCCAGGCTTTGCAGGGCCTGCTTCAGCGTTTCGACCTGAGCGCGATGGCCTTCAATTTGTTCGGCGAAGCCCTGCTCGAGATTGACGCAGCTCTGGTAGCGCTCGAGGGCGGCGCGGGCCAGATCGTCGTGCTTTTTGTCCACAGCGAGCTCGGCCTTGCGCATCCATTCGGCCATTTTTTCCTCGTTCTCCTTGCGTTTCTTTTCCAGCAGATGCTGATCGGCCACGGAGATGGCGAGCTGCGTCTTGACCTGCAGGAGCTGGTTCTGCATGTCCAGCAGGATTTGCTTGAGCAGCTTTTCCGGATCCTCGGCGCGGTCGATCAGGTCGTTCAGATTGGCGCGAATCAGAGTGGTCACTCGTTCCATAAGTCCCATGGTCTTCCTCCTTGCGAATACTGAAAATCAGGTAACGATGGCCAAGATTTCGGGGAGCACAGGCTAAAAGCCTGTGCCACTGCATGCGTCCCCAGCCCGGACAAGGCCGGGCTGGGGAGCGGCGATGCGTTGGCGGAGACGCGCGGCATGGTCAGTCTCCGCTGCCGGGAGCGGGCTTGGAAGCAGCCGGCGATTGCGGCGCGGCGGCACCGATCTGGCGGATCTTGGCGAACAGCTCCGACATCTGCATGCCGGAGAGCGCTTCGAAGACGGCCGGAATCTGCGCGGCCATCTTGGTCATATCACCGGTGATTTTGTTGACGCCGGCGTTGTCTCCGTTGCCGGTGGAGACGATGGTGATGCGGTCCACGTTCTGAAGCGGCCCGGCAATGGCTTTCATCACATCGGGAAGGGAAGTGATAAGCCGGTCCACAACGGCGGCCTGGTTCCATTCCTTGTAGGCGTCGGCCTTGACGTTCATGGCTTTGGCGTCGGCTTCGCCTTTCTTGAAGATGATTTCGGCTTCGGCCTGGCCCTGCGCGCGGATTGCGGCGGCCTGGCCTTCGGCCTCGACCATCCTCTTCTGGCGTTCGGCGGCAGCGAGCGTTTCAATCTTCTGACGCTCGATTTCGGCTTCCTTGAGCACCTGGGCGATGAGTTCCTTTTCGCGGCGGCTGATTTCCGCTTCCTGGACTTTGACCTGGTGCTCCTTTTCGACCTGCTGGACGGTGACCTGTTCGGCCACGACTTTCTGCTGCATGACGTTGGTTTCGATTTCGTAGGCCTTGTCGGCGCGGGCCTGCTGGCGCTTGACTTCTTCGGTGTAGTTGGCTTTCTTGATTTCGAGGTCGCGCTGGGCTTCGGCCTGCTTGGCGAGGGAGAGAGTTTCGGCCAGCACGCGCTCCTGGTCGGCCTGGGCCTTGCCGGTGGCCGCGACGCGCTGGGCCTCCGCGCGCTTGATGGCGATATCGCGATCAGCTTCGGCGGCGGCCACTTCCGCATCGCGCTTGATGCGGGCCACGTCCGGGCGGCCCATGTTCATGATGTATTCGTTCTTGTCTTTGACGTCCTTGATGGTGAAGGAGACGACCTCGAGACCCATCTTGCTGAGGTCTTCGGCGCAGGTGGAACGCATGCGCTCGCTCACCATCTCCGGCTCCTTGACGATCTGCTCGACGGTGAGCTGGCCGATGATGCCGCGGAGGTGGCCTTCCATGACCAGGCGGATGAGGCCTTCGCGCTCCTGAGGCTCCTTGGTGAGGAACTGTTCGGACGCGGTGGTTATGGATTCCGGATCGCTGCGGACCTTGATCTGCGCGACAGCCTCGACGGTAACGGCTACGCCCTGCTTGGTGTACATATCCTGTCGCGGGGCGACGTCGAACGACATGAGCTCGAGCGAGAGTTCGCGGCAGGACTCGACCATCGGGAAAATGATGGTGCCGCCACCCTTGACGATGCGCGTGCCGCGGAAGCCGTATACCACGATGGCTTCGTTTGGTCCCGCGCGGCGGAACATCTTGGCCATCACCACCATGAGGAACAGGACGGTGAGGACCATCAGCCCCGCGATGACCCAGACAGTGACTGCAGTTTCCATACTCCCTCCTTTCGGCTTTAGATTTGGTTCAACCTGAAATCCACAACTCCACCATTCCCACAAGCGTCCTCACGGGCCAGCCACAACCACGATGAGCAAAAGAACGGAGAGGAACACGATGCCCGTGACGAGCCAGATAGCGAGTGCTGTTCCCATGCCTCCTCCTTTCGGGACGAAAACTGCCGAACCTGAAATCCATTACTTGACCATCTCCTCGAATCGCCGGACGTAAGCGACGCCGCGTTCGTAGCGGGCTACGACGACCTCCACGCCCTTTTCGAGAGCCTGTCCATCGTCGCTGCGCGCGGAAGCAGAACGGCGCGCGCCTTCTTGAATGAATTGAATTTCGCCGATTCCGCCGGAGCGAATCGGGAGCGTGACCGTGGCCAGCGTTCCGACCATTTCGAAGTCAACGGGATCGAGCCGCGATTCGTGCGGCAGCAGCACTTTGACCAGAAACAGGAAAACGAACGAGGAGCCGACGAATCCTCCCGCGGCGGCCACGATCACCGCACCAACGGCAGCTAGTGCGAAGTAGCGCGTGGCGAGATAGCCCACGCCGCCGAACCAGGCCAGGAACGCGCAGATGGTCATGAAGTTCACGGGCGAGACATTGCCCGTGCTCCGTTCGGCAATGCTTTTGCCCGCTGCGGCACTCGTGGCGCCAGGCGTCGCTGCCGCTCCGTGCGCCGCGGGCGCGTGGAGCACGCCGTGGCCGGCGCCGACGTGGCCGGACAAATGGCCGCCGAGGTGATGCGGCAAGTGCAAGTGGAGCGTGCCGAACAGAAACGAAATCAGGCTCAGCGTGAAGCCAACCAGAAAACAGAGAAGGAAGAAGTTTGAGAGCGTCATGACGGCTTCCTCCGGGAACGCGCCTCCCGCCGGGCGGGATGGCCGTTCCGCTGGCCCTCGATGGGCCGCGAAGGATGCAGAGTGTGGCGGAGCTGATCCACCAGGCCAGGAACTTCGATGATGGAATGCAGGAGAAGCAGGGCACGGCGTGCCAGCGGGTATTCGCTGAGCGCGATGAGCGCGTCGTGCACTTCTGTATCGCGGCGAAACTGTTCGGCACCCGAACGGAGCCAGGCTTCCAGGGTGAATCCGCCGGCACCCAGAGGCGAGAGGAGTTCGGGGTTGTAGCCCTCGGGATCGTCCACCAGATGGCTGGGATGAACCTTGAAAAAACGGGCGAGCAACTGGCGCGTGTGATGCGTGAGATGAGGACGTGCGCCGCTTTCGAGCTGCGAAAGATAGGCCTGGCTGATGGACTCGCCGAGCTCGAAGCGAATGGCGCGGACGACCTCGGACTGGGTCATGGGGCGATCGAGGGAGCGGAGTTGGCCCTCGACCATGCGGAGGTAGCGGATTTTCTGTCCGAGGGTCACGGCGTCCTCAATTGCGAATCGTTATTGGCTTATAGCAATATGCGATATCAATGTCAAGCAAAATCGGCAGGGATTCGCTAACCCTAGCTTTTTCAATGAGGTGGGATGGGGGCGCGGGTGGGGGAGAGAGCATCCCGAAGCTTGGGGACGTGCCCTTGGGAGCGGGCCGGCGCCTAGCTGCGGCTGGCTTGCTCGGCGAGCGATTTCTTGTCCACCTTGCCGCTGGCGCTGCGCGGGAGCTGCTCGACAACGGTAATGGTGCGCGGGGCTTTTGCGGTCTCCAGTTTTTCGCGGCAGGCGGCGCGCACGGCGGCCGGGTCGAGCGCGGTTCCGGGGCGCGCGGCTACGAATGCGGCGAGCGTGGTGCCGCGTGCGGCGTCGTCGAGGCCGATTACAGCGGCTTCCTCAACGCCTTCCATCTGTTCCAGGACGCGTTCGATTTCCGCGGGATAGACTTTTTCACCGGCCACCTTGAGCATGTCGTCCGCGCGGCCCGCAAGAAAGAGATAGCCTTCGGAGTCGAGCCAGCCGCGATCGCCAGTGCGGAGAATGCCGCTGGGGATCTTGCGTGCGGTGGCTTCCGGCTGGCGGTGGTAGCCGAGCATGACACCAGGTCCTTCGATGCAGACTTCGCCGTGCTCGCCGTGAGGCAGTTCGCGCATGTCTTCGCGGATGGTCACGCGGACGTTTGGAAGCGGGAGGCCGACGCTGCCAGGACGATTCTGTCGCGGGCGGTTGAAGGAAACGACCGGCGAGGCTTCCGTTGCGCCGTAGCCCTGGAGGAGCGGGCGGCTGAAGCGTTGCTCGAAGGCACGACCGGTTTGATCGCCCAGGCGCTCGGCGCCGGCAATACAGAGCCGCAGCGAGGCTGCATCCACATCGATTTTTTCGCGGGCCAGTAAGCGAAACTGGCTGGGAACGCCGATCATCGCGGTGACCCGGTGAGTGGCGACGGAGAGGAGCGAAGTGCGGGGCACGAACCGGTCTTCGAGCACCACTTTTCCTCCCAATACCAGAGGTAGTAGAAGCGTGACGGTCAAACCGAAGGCGTGGAACAGGGGCAGGATGGCGAGCATCACGTCGTCGCCGGTAAACTCGCCGGCCACACGGCAGCCTTCCACATTGGAGAGCAGATTCTGTTCGGAAAGCGCCACCGCTTTTGGCCGACCCGTGGTTCCCGAGGTGTAGAGAAGGATCGCGGCGTCGAGGGCGCGTGGCTTCGACGGGGGCTCCAGGGTAGGAGGGCTGGCATCATCGGATTGCGGCACTACGATCGGATCGAGCCCCGCTTCTGCAGCACGGGGCGCAAGCTCCTCGGCGGCCAGGACGCTGCGAAATCCCGCCTCTGCGGCCATCAGTTGGATGAGAGGCGCGGGGGCGATCCAGGGGAGAACAGCGACAGTTTTTCCGGCCCACAGTGCGCCCAGCAGGCCCGCTGCGAAGGAAGGCGCATTGGGGTGCAGCAGCCCGACCACATCATCGCCCACGCCCGCCAATTGCGCCGCGACGGTGGCGGCTCGGCGTTCGAGCGCGGAGTAGGTAAGCGTTTCACGCGGCGAAACAAGGGCTGGCGCACCGGGGCGGCGTGATGCGGCGGCGCGGGCGGCGGCGAGAATCGCACTTTCGGCGTGGTTGGACATTTGGGAACGGCGTGCAGCATAGCAAAGCTGCCGCGAAGCGGGTAGGGGCGGAGCAATAGGCGTTACTGGATTGCCGCGCTTCGTTTGATGATCGCCTGACCCGAAAGATCAAACTGTTGTGCGGAATGGCCGACGTAGATTTCCGCTTCCCCGGAATCAATTCGCCAACTGCTCGCATCCGGGTCGTAGTGAGCGAACGCGCGTGGGCTGAGAGTCACCGCATATCGCCGAGCTTCGCCCGGGCGCAGGCTGATGCGAACGAATCCCTTGAGTCGAGGAGTTGCCAAGCGCGGGTCGTCACTCTTGCGGCCGACATAGATTCCCGCCACATCGCTTCCTGGAGTATGGCCGGTGTTTAGGGCCTCAAACGAAACATCGAAGGTAGTTTCCTCGGCCGTGCGTGTCACCTTCAGGTCGCGGTACGAAAACTGCGTGTAGGAAAGCCCGAAACCAAAGGGAAATAGCGGGTGGACGCCGTTGTGCTGGTATCCGCGGTAGCCGACGAAGACTCCCTCTTTGTACACGACCCGGCGGCTGCCCTCTTCGGGGTAATAGCTGTCGTGAGTGGGATTGTCTTGCTCGGCGTTTTCGAATGTGACGGGCAGGCGTCCGGAAGGGTTTTCTTCGCCAAATAGAATCTCGGCGAGTGCGCGGCCGCCTTCCTGGCCCGGATACCAGGCCTCCAAGACCGCGGGGACGCGACCGAGCCACGAGCGCATGTCCACGGCGCCGCCGGAGGTGATGACGATGATTGTGTTCTTGTTCGCAGCAGCGATTCGCGCGATGAGTTCCTCCTGGCCGGGTGGAAGGTGAAAAGAGCGATCGGCGCCTTCGGTTTCGGTTTCGGGATCGTAGCCGACGGCAACAACGGCGGCATCGGACTGCGAGGCCATTCTTATGGCTTCGGGATTGACCTCGCTGGCGCGCGGAACGATTCCCAGGCGAAGACGCGGCGCAACACGGGCACGGTCGCGTACATGCTCGAGGACGATGCGGTGTGGCGACGCGTCGAGAGGAAGCGTCGTCGTGCTCATTTCGCAGGTGGCGTGGCTCCAGGGGTTGAAGACGGGCTTGTCGTCAATGAGCAGGCGGAAATGGACGTTGTCGCCGGGCGCTTCGACAAAAATTTCATAATCGCCGGCGGATTTCGGCAGAAAATAGCCCGACCAGCGCACGGAAGACCATTTGGGAGGCGCCTCGTCCGAGGGCACACCGCCGAAGAGGCCCTGCGCGAAGTTGACGTGTGGCACGGCAGAACTGGAGACCGGCGCTCCGCTGAGCGCGGCATTGTCGAAATATTCGGCGCGGAGACCCGACGCGCCGCCGTTCGCTGCGGTAGAAAAGTCAGTCGCCTGAGCCATATCGGCGAATGAGGGGATTCCCCGGCTGTAGGATGTCTTCTTTGCGGTGCCCAGATAGCTTCGGATGCCATCGAGGAAACTGACCGCTGCAAACGGGCGGACACTGGCGCTGCCGCCTCCGGTGACCACAGCCGGGTCAGCGTCGGGTCCAATGACGGCAATGGACTTCAGCCTTGATTTTGAGAGCGGGAGCAGGTTGTCGCGATTCTTGAGCAGGACCATGCTTTCGCGCGCGGCGTCGAGCGCAATTTCGTGGCCTTGCGGGTCATCGCGCGGGATGGAGCGATCAGTCTGGTCGCGATCGAGCCAGCCGAAGCGGGCGGCGAGGCGGAGGATGCGACGAACCTTGTCGTCGATTGTCGAGAGGGCGACCTTGCCTTCATGCACTGCGGGTTCGAGCGTTTCGCGGGTCATAAAGCGAGCGAAGGGCATCTCGAGATCGAGTCCGGCATTTGCGGCGGCAACGCCGTTGTAAGTCGCGCCCCAATCGGACATGAGCACGCCGTCAAATCCCCATTCTTTTTTCAGGATTTCGGTATCGAGCCGCGCGTTTTCCGTCATGTGCTGCCCATTCGTGAGGTTGTAAGAAGCCATGACGGCGCCGACGTGAGCTTCCTTCACCGCGGCTTCAAAGACGGGCAGGTAAATTTCGCGCAGGGTGCGGTCCTCGATCACGGCATCGGTGTTGTGACGGTCGAATTCGGAGTTGTTGGCCATGTAATGCTTGATCGTGGCGCTGACGCCCTGGCTCTGCACGCCTTCGATATAGG
>DASPSB010000144.1:0-8361 GCA_035624135.1 Candidatus Acidiferrales bacterium
GGCGGGACCAGAGGCCGATGTGGTCGCCCGATTCAAAGAAGCTCGCGTTCCTGTCTGCGCGCGGGGGGGCGGGGGGAGTGTACGTGCTGTCGCTGGAAGGCGGAGAGCCGATGCGCGTGGCGCAGCTCGCGGGCGGGGCCGATAACCTGTTGTGGTCGCCGGATGGAAAAACGCTGGCGTTCACGAGCAACGTGTTTCCCGACTGCCGGGACGACGCGTGCACGGCGGAGCGGCTGGAGAGACGGGAAAAGAGCAAGGTGAAGGCGCGGATGTATGACCATCTGCTGTTCCGGCATTGGACGGAATACAGCGACGGAACGCGCAGCCACCTGTTTGTGGTCGCGGCGAAGGGCGGTCCCGAAGCATCGGGACCGCGAGACCTAACGCCGGGCGCGGATTACGACGTGCCTCCCTTTTCGCTGGGCGGGCCGGACGAGCTCGCGTTTTCGCCCGACGGGCGGGAGCTGTGCTTCACGGCGAATACCGACACGCATCCGGAACTCAGCACGAACGGCGACCTGTTTGTGGTTCCGGTGGACGGAGGCGCGGAGCCCCGGAGAATCACGACGAAGAAGGGATACGACGGAGGCCCGGTGTACTCGCCCGATGGGAAATGGATCGCCTATCACTCGCAACTGACTCCGGGGTACGAGGCGGACCGGTGGCGGCTGATGCTTCATGACCGGGCGAAGGGCACACATATGAATTTGACGGAAAACTTCGACCGCAGCGTGGATTCGATCGTGTGGTCGCCGGATTCGAAAACGCTCTATTTCGACGCGGAGGACCGCCAAGACGTGGCAATTTTCCGGATGGCAGCGACGGCGGGCGAGCAGCCGGAGGCGGTGGTGCGCATCGCGGGGGTGAGCCAATTCGGGCTGACGCCGGACGGACACACGCTGGTATTTACGGAGTCGAGCCTGGCCGCGCCCGCAGAGATTTTCGCGGCGGGAGCGGATGGGAAAGACGTGCGGCAGATCACGCACCAGAACACGGCGCTCGTGGCGCAGCTCGATTTGAAGGCGGCGGAACACTTCAGGTTCAAAGCGTCGGACGGGCAGGAAATTTACGGGATGCTGGCGCGGCCGCCGGGCTTCGACGCCTCGAAGAAATATCCGATGGTGCTGCTGGCGCACGGGGGGCCGCAAACGATGTGGGAGGACGCGTGGGGCTACCGGTGGAACGCGCAGATGTTCGCATCGCCGGGATACGTGGTGGTGATGATCAACCGGCGGGGCTCGACCGGATTCGGACAAAAATTCACGGACGAAATCCAGGACGACTGGGGCGGAAAGGCATACACGGACCTGATAGAGGGAACGGACTACGTGCTGGGGAAATATCCGTTCATCGACGGGACGCACATGGTGGCGGGAGGCGGCTCGTACGGAGGGTTCATGATGGACTGGTTTGCGACGCACGCGCAGGGACGATTCCGCGCACTGTGGTCGCACGCGGGCGTGTACAACCAGGTGAGCATGATGGCGACGGAGGAGATGTGGTTTCCAGAGCACGAATTCCGCGGGACGCCGTGGACGAATCCGGGATCCTACGCGAAATGGTCGCCGTCCACGTACGCGGCGGAACTGGGAAAGTACAAGACGCCTACGCTGGTGATCGCAGGCGAACTGGATTTCCGGGTGCCGTACACGCAGAGCCTGGAATTCTTCACGGCCCTGCAATTGCAGGATGTGCCGTCGAAATTGCTGCTCTTCCCCGACGAGGGGCACTGGGTGCTAAAGCCGCAGAACAGCCAGTATTGGTACAAGGTCGTGCTGGACTGGATCGCTACGTACGTAAAGTAGTGGAAGATGGCGCGATGGTACGCGCAGTACGGCTGCAAGGGGTTGCACATTCCGAGACCCTGGCGGACGGCACCGGAACCCCAAACCTTGTCCAAGATTTCTAACCTTTGATTGCGCAATGAGATGGCAGTCGCCCGTGCTGGTACGGCGCGTGCAATTGCCCGTGGCTGGAAGCCCGGCTGTGCGCTGTGACGCGGTTGCGGAGTTCCCCCGCTCCCGGCGCCGCACGCAGCGCGCTGAGCTCGAACCGAGAACCCGAAAAGGCGGGTGCGCGGTCGAGACTCGGAGGCAGCGGGGTCTCCGATGTTCGACTGATTCCTCCGCATGAGGCGGCTCGGGTACTCCTCCCCCGACCGCCTCCCTTTTTTTGGGGGGCCAGCCAAACGGGAGGGAGAAACGGCAATTTGAGACAGAGACAGCGGGAAGACGACATGCCTGCTCGACGCAGACTGTGCCCCTACGATGTTCGAGAAATCCAGACTAGAATCCGCGGGGGGAGGGGCGGTGGAGAGTCCGTTTCCAGTGCTGCGGTGGGTGTGGCTGGCGTTCGTAGTGGTGTGGGCGCCGACGTACCTCATCTACTGGAGCCCGGTAGATTTTCTCTATCTGTGCAATCTGGCGGTGATACTGACGCTCGCCGGACTATGGCTTGGCAACAGCCTGCTGATGTCGAGCCAGGCAGTAGCGACGATGGTGATCGGGCCTTTGTGGGTGATGGATGTTGTGTGGGGCGTGGTCACCAGCGGTCGGCATTTGCTCGGCGGGACCGAATACATGTGGGATGTGACGCGGCCGTTGTGGGTCAGGCTGCTATCGTTCGATCATGTTGCTGTGCCGCTGGCGACGTGGTGGGCGATTCGAAAACTGGGATACGACCGCCGCGCGTGGGGATTGCAGGCTGGAATTGCCGCCGCGGTGCTGCTGCTGTCGCGAATCGTGGCACCGTGGAAGAACATGAATTTCGCGCAGAAGGAGCTGGTAACGTTCCACACCTGGGGGCCGGCGCCGGTGCATCTGCTGGTGATCTGGAGCGTGCTAGTGCTGGTGGTGTACTGGCCGGTGCACGCGGTGCTACGGCACACGATGCCGCCGCGGCACGGATTTGACTCCGATTGACTGAGGCAAGGCGGCGATGGAAGAATCGCGGCCCGCTTACCGGAGCTGCGCACACAGGAGGGGCTCATGGGAGAGATGCGAGTATCTCGCCGGTCGTTTCTGAAAACTGCGGTCGGTGGCGCGGCAACGACGCTGGTGCCGCGAGCCGGATTCGTCATAGGCCCGGCCGCGTCGAGACAACGAGAGTTATGGTGGCTGAGCCTGGCGGAAGCTTCGGAGCTCCTCAAAAGCAAAAAAATCTCATCCGTGGAACTGGCTCAAGCCTGCCTGAAACGGATTGAGGAGCTCAATGCGAAATTCAATGCTTTTATCACCGTCGCGGCAGAATCCGCGCTGGCGGAGGCTCAGAGGGCAGACAAAGAAATTCAAGGGGGAGAGTGGAAAGGCCCGCTACACGGGATTCCGATTGCGCTCAAGGACCTGGTGGATACGGCCGGTATTCGCACGACGGCGGCGAGTGGCGTCTTCAAGGACCGAATTCCCACCGAGGATGCGCAAGTTGTCCGGCGGCTGAAGGCGGGGGGAGCTGTCCTGCTCGGCAAACTCAACATGCATGAGTTCGCATACGGTGGAAGCACAGTGATCAGCTACTTCGGCCCGGTGCGGAATCCGTGGAATGTGGAGTACTGCGCTGGCGGATCGTCCGCGGGCTCGGCTGCAGCAGTCGCCGCGGGACTGTGTTACGGCGCCGTTGGCTCCGATACGGGGGGATCCATCCGGCAGCCTGCAGGGTATGGTGGAATTGTGGGACTGAAACCCACCTACGGACGCGTGAGCACGAGGGGCGCCATTCCGCTTTCGTGGTCGCTCGACCATCTGGGCCCGATGACACGGACGGTCGAGGATGCAGCGCTGATGCTGGGAACGATTGCGGGCTACGATGCCGAGGAGACGACGTGCGCCGATGTTCCGGTGGGCGAGTATGCGGAAAGCGTCGCGGGCGACACGACTTCACTGCGCGTGGGCATCCCGCGCGAGTACTTCTACGACGGGCTGGATCCCGAAATCCAAGCGGCCATGGAGGCCGCGCTGCGGGTATTGAAAAAAGTGACGGGGAGCCAACGCGAGGTGGGGCCGTTGGCAAGGGACGCTACTTATGCCTCGATTGTGGATGTTTGCCTGACGATTCTGCGCGCAGAATCCTATGCGTATCACCAAGAAAACGTTTCCAAAAGGCCTGAGGCCTACCAGGCGGAGACGCTGAAACGAATCCGTGCCGGGGCGGAGATAGGAGCGCCGGCATATATCGCCAGCCGCACGCAGCTGGACCAGATGCGCCGAGGCGCGGCTAATATCTTCAAAGATGTGGAGGTGCTTGTGACGCCTACGTCGCCGGTGCCACCTTTCGGCATTGCGGACCTATTGTCCGACATGAATACACTGAGAGCCAAGGAAGTCCAAATGCTGCGGAATACGCGTCCGATCAACGGGCTGGGGCTGCCGACCGTGTCCGTTCCGTGCGGCTTCACCAGTGCGGGATTGCCGATAGGGATGCAGATCAGCGGGCCCCCGTGGAGCGAAGCGACGGTCTTGCGGCTCGCGTTCGCTTACCAGCAGCAGACGGAATGGCATACCCGGCGACCGGCAACCGCGAGTTGATGGTGCGCCGGGAAACAGGGGCCGCGCCGCATAACGGAGGAAACCGCAGAAGTTGACTGGGGCAATGGGCGATGGAAGAATCGCGGCCGGTGGCAGCGGACGACGCCAGCGAACAATTGAAACGGGAGCGTGTGGAATTTGGCGCGCGCCTGGAGAGCGAAGGGGCGCGCGTGGTATGGAAGAGTTTCCCCGGGCGTATCGCGCTGGCGCTCTCAGGCGGCGGAACGCGCGGGGCCTACCAGGCGGGGGCACTGCTGGCGTTTCAGGACGCGGAACTGCCCACGCACATCATCGCGGCAACTTCGATCGGCAGCATCAACGCAGCCGGCTACGCGGGAAACTCGGACACGCTGGTGGGAAATGCCGAGGCAGTGGTGAACCACTGGCTGGGCGTGACGCCGACGCTCGTGGGAATTGAATGGACGCGGTACGGGTGGATGCTGGGCGGGCTGATCGCATTTTGGGCAGGCGTGGCAAACCTGATTTATACACTTCTGGCGTCAGAGGGCTACGCCTTATCGCTGCGAAATCCGAAGCAGACGTGGACGCTGCTGGGGCTGGCCGGCCTGGTGATGCTGCTGCTCTACGATCACCTTCCCTACATTACACACGTGGTCCGAAACCTTGTGGCGGGAAAAGCGTTCAAGATTAACAGGCGGAGAGCGGCGTACTCGATTCTGGGGAACGCGATCGTGCTCGTGTTTCTGCTGGCGCTGGTGGACGAAATGGAGGTGGTGCCGCGGTTCCGGACGCTGGTGCGGCTGTATCCGCTGTATGCGGCGGGAGTCGTCGTTCTGGTGGCGATTCTATTGATGTCGCGACATTACTGGCGGATGCCGCTGAGCGGGTTCATGCACAAACTGCTGCGCCTGCCGCTGCGGCCGGGGCTGTTTCCGAACTACGAGCGGGCGCGATTTGTGCGCGAGCGGGTGTCGGAAGAAAAGCTGAAGGCGTCGCCGATCCACGTGATTTTCAGCGCGGCGGATCTGCAGACCGGGAACCCGGTGTTTTTCTCGAATACGCCGAAAGAGAAGCTGGTGGCGGAACGAGGAGCCGACGCAGAGTTCATCGAGTCCATGCTGGTGGAAACCACGGACCTGGTAGGAGCGGTGGTGGCGTCGTCAGCACTGCCACTGGCGTTCGAACCCATGCTGCTAAACGGCCGACTGTACGCGGATGGAGGGTTGTGCGCCAACCAGCCGCTGCGGCCCGCGGTGCGGCTGGGCGCGGACGTGGTGTTCCTGATCATGATGGACTCCATGGAAGGAAAAAAGAAAACGCTGAAGACGTTTGTGGACGTGGGCCTGTCGGCCGTGGATATCCTGATGCGGCAGACGCTGATCAACGATATGCGCATCGCGGCAAACTTCAACGTGACGTGCGAGCGGGCGGCGGAAAAGAACGGTCTGCACCCGGAAGAGATAGAAATCGTGCTGGGGGCGCGGCGCTACCGGTACGTAAAGTCATTCGCGGTGTGTCCGGAGGGATCGTTGCCGGGATCAGCGCTGGACTTCAGCCCGGAGCGGACACGTGAGGCGATCTTGCTGGGCTATCGAGAAGGGACAAAGCAGATTCTCAATTTCCTGGCGTACGCCCGCACGGCGCGGTTCACCTACCCGCGGCACGAACTGGAGTGGGAGCTGCACTGAGTGGCGCGAAGCACGTTCCGCGCTGAAGGATCTGGCTGGCAATGGATTTCGCGGGGCGAAAATTTCTTCCTGCGGCGGCAAATCCGATCCATTGAAAATTTGAGGCGGCGCACGCCGGTTGGTGGCACACACCGAACGAGAGAGTGTGCCATCATCTATTGGGAAGCTTCTTAGCACCTCACAAGGGGTGTCTTGAAAGGACGACGGACAGGCGATGGCTCTGAACGACTGGCTGCCCAAATCCGTACAGTGCCTTCGGAATTACAGCCTCCGAACCGTACTGTGGGACGGAGTGGCCGGCGTCACTGTAGGACTGGTGGCGCTGCCGCTGGCGATGGCATTCGCGATCGCGTCAGGGGTTCCGCCGGAGTCGGGGCTGTATTGCGCGATTGTGGCCGGTTTCCTAATCTCGGCGCTGGGCGGATCGAGCACGCAAATTGGCGGTCCCACCGGAGCCTTCGTGGTGGTGGTGTTCGGGATCGTGGCGAAGTACGGCGTGGACGGGCTGTTCATGTGCACGCTGATGGCAGGGGTCCTGCTGCTGATCCTGGGCGCGACGGGACTGGGGACCACGGTAAAGTTTATCCCCAGGCCGGTGGTGGTGGGCTTCACAAACGGGATCGCGGTCATTATCGCGAGCACGCAGATTCGGGATTTTTTCGGGTTGCGGGCCGACAAGATTCCGGGCGATTTTCTGGGCCGGCTAGAAGTGCTGGTAGAAAACCTGAAATCGTTTTCGCCGACGGCGACAGTGCTGGGATGTACGTCGCTGGCGCTGATTGTGCTTTGCACGCGATACGTAAAAAGAGTCCCCGGTTACATCGTGGCGTTGTTTGCGGGAACGGCCGCCGTGGCCATGCTGCGATTGCCGGTGGAGACGATTGGAACACGGTTCGGGGGGATTCCCTCGGGCTTGCCGAAACTGGAAATCCCCGAGTTCCACATCGAGCTGATGCGCCCGCTCATTTCGTCTGCTGTGACGGTGGCCATGCTGGGAGCAATCGAATCGCTGATGTCCGCGGTGGTAGCGGACCGGATGAGCGGCGACCGCCACAACCCGAACGTGGAGCTGATGGCACAGGGAGTGGCCAACATCGTCTCGCCGCTGTACGGAGGACTGCCGGCCACGGGCGCTATCGCGCGGACGGCAACGAATATCCGGTCGGGGGCCAAAACGCCAGTCGCCGGGATGGTGCACGCGCTCATATTGCTGACCATCGTAGTGTTCGCCGCGCCAGCGGCGCGGTACATTCCGCTTTCCGTGCTGGCAGCGATCCTGCTCGTGGTGGCCTACAACATGGGTGATTGGGGAGAGGTCCCTGAGCTGCTGAAGCTTTCGAAGATGGAAGTGGCCACGTGGCTGATCACCTTTCTCATGACGGTGTTCGCGGACCTGACCCAGGCCGTGGAAGTGGGAATGATCCTTGCGGCGCTGGTGTTCATCCGGAAAGTGACAACGACCACAACCGTCTCGCAGGTCACCGAGACGTATCTGCGGGAAGGATATGCGCACATCCTCCAGCACAAGGTGATTCCTCCATACGCCACCATCTTCCGGATTCACGGGCCATTTCTTTTCGGGGCGACGGACAAGATCGATGAGATCACGGAACGTCTGGCAGAGCTGCCGCCGGTGGTGATCCTGCGCCTGCGCAACATGACCGCCATCGATTCCACAGGATTGCAGGCGCTCGAAAAAGTGGCAGACACAATTCACAGCTCTGGGCGAGGGCTGATCCTATGCGGCGCCCGGGAACAGCCCGCGCGGTTGATGAAGCAGGCAGAGTTCGAACAGCACGTGGGAGCCGAAAATATCTGCGCGAATATCGCGGAAGCGCTGGAGAGAGCGAAGGCGCTGTGCCCGATGGTGAGCCAGGGCGCCGTGGCGCCACATTGGGGCCGAAGAAGCACGGATTCTGCGGGACTAAAGGAAACGACGCTTGAGACGTAGTGGACCAAATGATTCCACCAGGAAACCGCTGCATGAGCGAGGGGAAGAAACGAAATGAAAGAGGAAGCAAAGGGCGCGTCTGCATGGCCCTGGCCCAATGAGCTGGATGCGCTGACTGCCGCACCCAAGCACCACCGGCGGCTGATGGAGAACGAACGCGTGCGCGTGCTGGAGGTGCGCATCGGGCCGGGCGAAATAGTGCCGATGCATACGCACCGCTGGCCGAGCGTGATTTACATGC
>DASPSB010000164.1:0-3703 GCA_035624135.1 Candidatus Acidiferrales bacterium
GCCGCCCTCTCCAGCATGAACACGAACCTCTATCTGTGCACCCGGATGATTTTCTCTCTCGCGCGCGGTGGATACGCGCCCCAGGCATTGGGACGTGTGAACGCCCGCGGAGCGCCCGTGCCTGCCCTGTTGCTGACGGCTGCGGGACTCGCCGTAGCGACCGTAGTGAATTTGGTGTCTCCGGACCGGGCCTACGTCCTGCTCTTCGGCGTTGCGCTGTTCGGAGGGCTTTTCGTCTGGCTGATGATTTTTCTCACCCACCTGCGATTCCGGCCGGCGTGGGAGCGTACCGGCGGCCGGCGCCTGCCCGTGCGCATGATCGGCTATCCGTACACTTCCCTCGCGGGCGCGGCGCTCCTCATCGCGATTCTGGTTACCACGTGGTGGATTCCCGGCATGCGGCCCACACTCGTCGCCGGCATTCCCTGGCTCGGCGTCGTCTCGGTTGGCTACTGGCTCTGGGTCCGTTCTTCCTCGTAGGGGCACGACGTGTCGTGCCCCATTTGCCCCGCGGTGGACCGCCCTACCGCGATCCCGGCGCCCGATACGCGCTCAGGTATCTCGGCACTCGCGCAGCTACGTCCATTGGCAGCGCCGCATCCGGTTCCGGCGTGCCGGTTCCCACGTGCAGCGGCAGCACGCCGGCCCATATCGGCAGCGCATAGTCTTCCTTTTCATCCTTCGGAGGGCCCGTCCGGATTTTGGCGGACGCTTCCGCCAGAGGAACCGCGAGAACGCTCGTGCCTTTCAGCTCCTGCTCGTTCGGCTGCCGCGCGTCGGCCCAGCGGCCCGGAAAAATCTGCTCGGAGACGGCGCGCAGCGCGCGCAGTTTCTCGTCCTGCCCCGTCACCAGCTTCGCCGTCCCCAGAATCACTACCGAGCGGTAGTTCATCGAAGAGTGGAAGAGCGAACGCGCCGCCACCAGGCCATCGAGCAGCGTCACTGTGACGCACACGGGAATTCCAGCCGATAGATTCCGCAACATCCGGCTGGCCGCGGACCCGTGAATGTAAAGCGTATCGCCGGAGCGGCCGTAACCCGTGGGAATGACATAGGGCTGGCCATCCACAACAAATCCGACGTGGCACAGGAACGCCTGATCCAAGATTCCATAAATTGTCTCGCGGTCGTAATGCCCGCGTTCCGGCAAGCGCTCCACCTGGGTTCGCGCAGTTGGAGCGGATTGTTTGTTCATGGAAAAAGAATACCGAACCGGAGCGCAGCAGCGCAGAGCCAAATTGACTGGCGAATCTGGGGGTAAACCTGCGCACAGGGCCGAGCTCTTCGTAGGGGCACGGCATGCCGTGCCCTTACACTCGACGAGCGAATCCAGCGGCCACCCCCCCGAACGCAACGATCAGCAAGGCCGACCCAGCTATCGCAATCCCCTGCCCTATTCCCCAGCCGGCAGGATTCTGGAGCAGCACTCCGAGCGGAAATCCATACGATCCAAGGATCAGGGCTCCGGCGAGCATCCCCCGCGTGCGCTCGCCAAATGGCAGCCGGTTCCACAGCGCGGCGAGCGCCAGCAGCACCATGGCCAGACCGATCCAGTGGGAATGTGCGTCCACCTCGCGCGTGTACACGTATTTGGCTCGCGCGTAGTCCTCCAGGCTCGCGTGCGAAGCGGCTGTCTCGCGCAGCGCAGCATGTTGAAACGCCCCAGCAAGGGAGCCTCCGATATGGTCCAGCGTCTGATGCTCCACCCACACCGCATAGTAGAAGCCGTAGCCCATCGCCCAGACGGCCAGCGCCAGCCCGGCAACCGCCAACATTTGCTGCGACCGCTTCACGCTCGGCCTCCCGAGCCCAGCGAGCCTGCGGTCGCGTCCAGACGCCCCGTGTAGCGCAGCACTCCGCTCAGCATTCCCGCCAGCGCGGCAATCACCAGCGCCCCGCCGAAATCTGCAATGCCGCCCGCCACCAGACCAAACTGCACCTCTAAAAGCACGGCAACCGGCAAAATCGCGGAGCCAAGCAACAACACCACTGCCCAGCGGCGCTTCCATGCTTCGCCCAAGAACACGAACGGCTGGAAAAATCCTGCCATCAGCGCGATCAGTCCGAATTCGATGATGTGCGCGTGCGCCGCGATCTTCACCGCGTGGTCGGCTTGCAGAGTTCCGTAGGCATTCAGCGCGGCCCCGGCGCGCTCGGGCACGAGGCCCGGCCCGGGGTCCAGCGAGGCCGAATCCGCCATCGTGGCGAGCAAATCGCGGTCCTGCTGCTCCTGCGCGTAGAGGTCCACTCCCGCATACCACGCGCCGTGGAGAAAGCCGGCGAGAATCAGCAGTGTCCCGCCTGCCATCAGCGCGCGACCGGCCCAGCTCCGGTCGCGAAGGAGTTCGTCCTCCGCGGGCGTTTCTCCCTCGCGCCACTGGCGCCAAAGCCCCGCGAGGAATCCCGCGCACGCGATCACCACCAGCAGCCCGCCGCCATCCGCAACGATGCTGGCCCAGCCGATGGATTCGAGCGGACTATAGGCCAGGCCAACGTAATGAATCCCGAACACGCCGACAGGCAGCACGACTCCGCCTGTAATCAACAGCACCGCAAGCCTGCGGCTCGCCGCTTCGCGAAGCCGGATCCAGGGAAACAGGATGGCCAGGAGCATGGCCAGATATCCGAACCCGATCATGTGGGAGTGCGCGTCCACCTTGGTGCCGCGATTCTCCAGGAATCCGCCGATGGCCGCGAAGCTCTGTCCGGCAGCTTCGGCGCGGTGCTGGCGCACCGCGGCGGTCGCCGCGACGAGCGCCTGGCCGATGCGGTCGGCGTTGGGATGCAGGACAAAGACAGCGAAGACGTCACCCAGAATCGTTCCGCCCAGGAACAGAGCGAGGCCGCCGAGCACGAGCAGCCGGCGGGCTCCGAGCCGGGGGAACGACGCTGGCACAGCAGGAATTTCGACGGATGGCGCGCTGCTGCTCACGGGCGGCTCCTGGGCTGTGCCGGGCGCGCCCGCTACGCGCCCTTCCCGCTCCGGAAGTGCGGCATCACTTTCGTGGCAAACAGGTGCTGCGTCTTGATCGTCTTCCAGTGGTCGATCCCGCCGAAATTGGCGACGATGGCCAGCTCCCCGATACGCTCGTGATTGCACAGATTCTCGATCTGGCGAATCACCTTTGCCGGCGTGCCGATGAATCCGATTTCCTGTTCCACGATCTGGTCGTAGGTAAGCTTGGTGAGCGACTCCAGCGCCCCGCTGGCGTAGAACCCGTAGCCTTTTGCGCGCAGTTCCGCCTTCCGTTCCTCGCTGGCCAGCGATTCGCCCGGTGAAGCATTGAACGCCAAAAAGTTGCACAGCGCTTCCTCAACCTCCTTGCGGATCTGAGCCTCGCTATCGTCCAGATACACCGGACGTATGTACACGATATCGGGCTGATGTCCGGCCTTGGCGCACGCATCCTTGTAAATCTTCAGCGGCTTTTCCAGCACGCCGTACGGCAACAGAGGCGGCACAAAAATTCCCCAGCCTCGTTCGCCCGCCATCTGGTAGGTAATGTCGCTCGTGCCTCCCGTGAACAGCCGCGGATGCGGCTTCTGCAGCGGCCGGGGAACCACGGTCACGTCCTTCACGCGGTAATACTTCCCTTCGAACGAAAACTTTTCCTGTGTCCAGGCGCGCAGTAGGATTTCGATCGATTCTTCGTATCGCGGCCGGCTCTCCTCGAGCGGCATTGAGCAGGGCCAATAGAGCCAC
>DASPSB010000179.1:0-5567 GCA_035624135.1 Candidatus Acidiferrales bacterium
AGGCGGATCTGATCGACAAAATGGGGAAAGGCGATGCGAGCGTGACGCTGGACCTGCGCGAGATCCTCGAGAAGAAGACGATCGAGGGCGACTGGACGTTCGAGCAGGTGGCGCGAACGCCGCGAGTGTTCGAAGAGGGCGATTTGCTGTTCGGATTCAGCGGCGGTGGGCCGGGATACGGCGACCCGCTGGAGCGCGAGCCGGTGGAGGTGATGGAAGACTTGCGGAAGAACATCATTTCGGAATGGACGGCGCGGAATATCTACCGGGTGGCGTGCGACCCGGAACGGCGAAAAGTGGACGCAGAGAAAACGCGGGAGCTGCGGGACGCGGAACGGAAGGCGCGCCTCGCGCGAGGGAAACTGTACGCGGAATTCGAGCGGGCCTGGAGCCAGCAGAGCCCGCCGAAAGAGATTTTGCAATGGTACGGCTCGTGGCCGGATGCGAAGCCGCTGGGGCCGGTCTTCCGGCCGTGACCGATGGCGGGGACGGCGAATCCGCGGCAGGTGGCGCGGGAGCTGCTGGAACGAAATAAGCCGTCGCGGCCGCTGTTTCTGCCGATCGTGTTTTCGCTGGGCGCGCAGATCGAGAATGTGCCGTTGCGGACGTATCTCGCGAATCCAACGAAGATCGTGAGCGCACTGCGCCAGATTCACGCGCGCGTGGGGGCGGACGGAGTGAGCTGCTACTTCGATCCGTTTCTTGAAGCGGAGGCGCTGGGCGGAACGCTGGAGTGGGAGACGGAGGACGGGCCGCCGCGGCTCGTATGGCCGGGAGGCGTGGCGGAGAGCGGGCTGCCGCGGGGAATTCGCAGCGCGGAGGATGCGGCGAAGAGCGGGCGCGTGCCCGTGGCCGCGGAGGTAATTCGCAGGATGAAGGAAGCGTTGCGCGATTCGGCGCTGCTGATGGTGGGGCTCCGAGGGCCGATCGCACTCTCCGTTGAGATCGTGAAGGGACGGGAGGGCGGAGACAGGCACCCCCCGGCTGCGGCGGTGGAACTTGCCGGAACGGCGCTGAGCGAAATCGCACGCGCACTGCTTGAAGCGGGCGCCAGCGCGGTGGTGATACGCGAAGAGGTTCCGTCGAAGTTCAACTCGGACCGCGGCGAGGAGGGGGCGGAGCATCTGAGCGCGCTGATCAATGTCGCGCGGTTTTACGAGGCACTTCCCGTGTTCTTGTGCCGGGGAGGAACAAACATCGGGGACACGCTGATGAAACTCGTGCGAGCCGCGAGAGGCGCGAAACCCTGCATGGCGCCGCCGCGGGCTTCGTACGACGTGCACGACAGTGAACTGGAAGCGGGACCGGGGACCTGGAGTTTTGCTCTTCCACCGGAAGCATTTTCGGAAGATGAGACTTCGTATGCGAGTTTCGAAAAGGGTATGCAGCGATTGATTGCCGCGGGGCGTCCTGCGCTGATGACCACGTGGGACGATGTGCCTCAAACAACCGATACGAAGCGGCTGGCTCAAGTGAACGGGATGCTCGCAGCGAGGGCGTGATGGCGGCCAGCACTGGGAGAAGGAGTCGCGCATGAGCGGAGATACAGGCGGAATGTTTATCGCCTACAAGGACGTGTGGCTGGTGGACGGGGTGCGCACGCCGTTTGTGGATTACAACGGAGCGGCGGGGCTGGTGTCGCCGATCGATCTGGGGATTAAAGCGGCGCGGGCGGTGTTCGAGCGGTCGAAGGTTGAGCCGGGCGATGTGGGGGCGGTGATTGCAGGGAGCGTGGCGCAGGCGAGCTTCGACGCGTACCTGGTGCCGCGGCACATCGGGCTGTACTCGGGAGTTCCCGTGGACCGGCCGGCGCTGCTGGTGCAGCGAGTGTGCGGGACGGGATTTGAAGCCATCGCGCAGGCGGCGGACGCGATCACGCTGGGAAAAATCGAGCTGGGGCTGTGCGTGGGCGCGGAATCGATGAGCCGGAATCCGATTGCGGCCTATACCCATCGGGGCGGATTCCGGATGGGACAGGTGGAGTTTAAAGATTTTTTGTGGGAGGCGCTGCTGGACACGTGTCCTGAGAAAACGATGGGGCAGACAGCGGAGACGCTGGCGAAGCAGTTTGGGATTACGCGGGAAGAAGCGGACCGGTACGCGGAGACGAGTTTTGCGCGCGCGGTGGCGGCGCAGAAGAGCTGCTTCCTTTCCGGCGAGATTGTGCCACTGGTGAATGAGACGTTCGAACTGGAAGGGTACAACTCGCGCGGAATCCGGCTCGCGAAAGGGACAGAGAAGATCGAAGCGGATACGCACATCCGTCCTTCGCCGTACGAGACGCTGGCGAAGATTCCGCCGGCGTTCGGCGGCGTCCAGACGGGAGGTAACAGTTCGGGGATTGTGGACGGAGCGGCGGCAGCACTGGTGGGTTCGGGAGCGTGGATGAAGCGGCGGGGCGCAAAGACACTGGCGCGGATCGCGGCGGTGGCCACGGTTGCAGTGCCGCCGGAAATCATGGGAATCGCGCCGGCACCGGCGATTCGAAAGGTTCTGGCAGGCGCGGGACTGGGCCTCGAGGCCATCGACAGGTTCGAAATCAACGAGGCGTTTGCGGCGCAGGTGATGTCGGTGGAGCGCGAGCTGAAGCTGAACCGCGCGAAGCTGAACGTGAACGGCGGAGCGATCGCGATCGGGCATCCGCTGGCAGCGACGGGGGTGCGGTTGAGCGTAACGGTGGCGCGGGAGCTTCGTGCTTCGAAGAAGCGGTACGGTATCGCTTCCGCATGCATCGGCGGCGGACAGGGCATCGCAGTGCTGCTGGAAAACCAGGAGTGAAGTAATGGGTGCGCCGACCAACAAACGAATGATCCTGATGGAGTGGGGAGACTGCGGCCCGGCAGGGATCGTCTATTTCCCGAGGTACCTGGAATTTGGAGATTGGTGCACGCACGCGCTGTTTGAACGCGTGGATCTGCCGAAGCCGCGAATGCTGGGAAAATAGAGCATCGTGGGCATCCCGGTGGTGGACGTGCACGTGAGATTCCTGCTCCCTTGGTTGTACGCGGAAACGCTGGAGGTGGAATCGGCGGTGACGGAGTCGGGACGGAGCAGCTTCACGGTGAACCATCGCTTTCAACGCGGCCAGGGGCTGGCGGCGGAGATCGCGGAGAATCGCGTGTGGTCTGCGCAGGCGGCGAGCGGCTCGGGCGGGCTGGAATCGAAAGCAGCGCAGGGGGCACTGAAGGAGAAATTCGGAGCGCCGGCCGAGCCAGCCACGATCAAGAAATAAGCAGCCGCAGACCTGAGGATGAATCGCGCCGGTGGAACGAATCAAGACACAGGTCGGAATCGTGGGAGCCGGCCCTGCGGGGCTGCTGCTGGGGCACCTGCTGCATCTCGTAGGTATCGAGTCCATCCAAATCGATAACCGGAGCCGGGAGTACTGCGAGAGCCGCATCCGCGCGGGTGTGCTGGAATACGGGACGGCGGAACTGCTGAAGCAGATTGGCGTGGGCGAGAGGATGAAGCGCGAGGGATTGGTCCACAACGGGATCTACCTGCGTTTCCGGCGGAAGAGCCATCACGTGAATTTTCCGGAGCTGACGGGAGGAAAAACGATCACGGTCTATGGGCAGCACGAGGTGGTGAAGGATCTGATCGCGGCGAGACTCGGGGCGGCGGCTAGGATTTTCTTTTAGGTGGACGATGTCCGAGTAGAGGAGCTCGAGAGCACGGCGCCGCGCGTCCGGTTCCGTCACCGCGGCACGGAGCACGAGATGTGCTGCGACTTCATCGCCGGCTGCGACGGATTTCATGGCGTATGCCGGCCGTCGATTCCCGAGGGCGAATTGAAGACGCACGAAGAGATTTATCCCTACGGCTGGCTGGGAATCCTGGCGAGTGTGGTCCCATCGTCGGACGAACTCATTTACTCGCGGCACGAGCGTGGATTCGCGTTGCTCAGCATGCGCTCGCCGGAGGTTTCGCGGCTGTATTTGCAGTGCGCGCCGGACGAAAATCTGGAGGGGTGGCCGGATACGCGCATCTGGCAGGAATTGCAGGAGCGGTTCGCGACGGACGACGGTTGGAAACTGAAGGAAGGGCCAATCACGCAGAAGGGCGTGACGGCCATGCGCGCGTTCCTGGTGGAACCGATGCAGTACGGGCGGCTCTATCTCCTGGGCGACGCGGCGCACATCGTTCCACCGACGGGTGCGAAGGGGCTGAATCTGGCGGCGGCGGACGTGCGCGTGTTTGCGCGCGGGCTGGAGGCGTTTTACAGGCGCGGGAGCGCGGAATTGCTGGAGCGCTATTCGGAGATTTGCCTGCGGCGTGTGTGGAAGGTGCAGCGGTTCTCACGATGGATGACGGAAATGCTGCATCGCGGCGAAGGGGGCGAGTTCACGGAGCGGATTCACCTGGCGGAGCTGGACTATGTGACCAGCTCGCGCGCAGCGATGACCACGCTGGCCGAAAACTATGTAGGGCTGCCGTATGAAGAGGAATAGCACGCGGTAGCCGCGGGAAGCGAGGAAGGGGAAGATGCCGCGGGATGTGGAGCTGCTGGCGTCGTACTGGACGATTGCCGGAGGCGCGCAGCCGCACACGGAGCGGGACTGGAGCCCGCTCGATTTCAAAGACCGGGTGGCGGCGGCGGCACGGGCGGGATTCAGAGGCATTGGAATCTGGCATACGGACCTGGCGCACACGCTCGAAACGCGCGGGCTGCCGGAAATGAAAAGGATTCTGGACGACCATGGAATCCGGCACGTGGAGCTCGAATTTCTGACCGATTGGTTCCTGGAGGGCGAACGGAAAAGGCAATCGGATGCCACGCGCCAGTTGCTGATGACTGCGGCGGAAGCGCTGGGAGCGCGGCACATCAAGGTCGGGGATTTTTTCAAGGAAAAGTGCCCGATGCCGCGGCTGGTGGAAGGCTTTGCCGGGTTGTGCCGCGAGGCGGCAGAGCACGGGACGCGAATCCTGTTTGAGCTGATGCCGTTTGCGAATATCGATACGCTGGAGGGGGCAATCGAACTGGTGCGGGGCGCAGGGGCGGCGAACGGAGGGATCATTCTGGACACGTGGCACGTGGTGAAGCTGGGGATTCCGTATGAGGCCGTGGCGCGGATGCCGGGCGAGTTCCTGCTCGGCGTGGAACTGAATGACGGAACATTCCAGGCGCCGTGGAGCCTGCATGAAGACACCATCAATCACCGCAGGCTGTGCGGCGAGGGCGAATTCGACGTGAAGGGTTTCATCGCCGCCGTGGAGCAGGCCGGATACCGGGGTCCTTACGGCATTGAGGTGTTGAACGCAGAAATGCGGGCCTGGCCACTCGAGAAACTGGCGACGCGCGCGTATGAGACAACTATGGCTCAGTTCGGCGGCGATCTAGAAAACACGGAAAGAGTTTAGGAGCGGAGAGGGGACCAGCTATGCCGGGAAAGTATCGAGCAGACCACGTAGGCAGCCTCTTGCGGCCGACGGAGTTGCTGGAGGCGCGGCAGGGAGGAACGGGCACGGAGCGGCTGCGCGCCGTCGAAGACAGGAACATCGACCGGGTGCTGGCGAAGCAGAGAGATCTGGGCCTCGAGATTTTTACGGACGGCGAGTTGCGGCGC
>DASPSB010000195.1:0-14364 GCA_035624135.1 Candidatus Acidiferrales bacterium
CAGGCTACGTCGTACCAGAACACGTCGATCTTGCCGTAGTTGCTCATAAGTTCGCGGATGTGCGTGTGAATGTATTCCACGAAGCGCTTCCGGGCCGCGGGGTCTGTGGCGCAGATCGCTCCGTCCGGGTGATGCCAATCCATCAGAGAGTAGTAGAAGCCCACGCGCAAGCCTTCGCCACGGGCGGCTTCGACGTATTCACGAACCAGGTCCCGGCCGGGGCCCTGCTTTGGCGCACAGTACTCCGTGGTTTTTGTGGCGAACTGGCAGAATCCTTCGTGGTGTTTCGTGGTCATCACCATGTACTTCATTCCCGCGTCGCGGGCGAGCCTGGCCCACGCGCGGGCAGGGAACGGCTTGGGCTTGAATTTTCCGGCGAGGGGCGCGTATTCGGTGACTGGGATGCCTTCATCCTCCATGACCCATTCGTGGCGGCCCAGGACGCTGTAGAGGCCCCAGTGAATGAACATTCCGAAGCGCGCTTCGTGCCACCATTTCATTCGCCGGATGCGATCAGATTCCTCAGAGTCGGGATTTGCATGGACGAGAGTCGAGCGCATCGGCCAAGTGCCCACGGGCGGGAAGAAGTCCTCAGCCTGCGGGAGCATGCAAGCGGCCATCGCAGAACCCGATCCAGCCATCCACTGACGCCGTGATATTGGTTTGCTCCTCATGGGTTGGAGCCTCGCTTCGAACGAAAATTCGTAAGCCGATGCAGCGTAACTTTGTACGCCTCGGAGGCTCAGAATCAAGAGGGGTGCAGCCTCGAAACTTCCGGATCTGCGGGGTCAGGCCGAGGAATCGTGCCCTGAAAATGCAACAGGCCCCGTGGTACGGGGCCTGTTTCCAGAATCGGTTGTTTTCAGATCCGCGAAAGGATGCTAGCGGTGGAATCCTCCGCGGAATCCGCCATAGTATCCCCGGCCGTAGAAGAAGCCGAACGACGGTCCCCAGAAGTAGGGATACGGATAGTAGTAGGGCCCGTAATACGCATAATACGGATAGGGATAAGGATATCCATACGCGTAGTAGGGTGCCGGGCAGCCATAAGGTCCGCAGTATGGACCGCGCGGTGGGTGATTCACGGCTGCTCTGGACGGGGCCTCCGAATAATCGTCCGCGTTCGCCACACGGAACGACTGCGGCGAGCGCTCCGTATCGACTGTCGCGGGAGCCGAGGTCTGAAACGTCAATTGCGTCTCGGGATAAAGAATTGTCGGGCGTCCGCGCGTTACCAAGACGCCGATCGTGCTGGCCACCAGGCCGGCGCCAGCCCCGATTGCCGCTCCAGTACCCCAGGCTGCGGCAGCCCCTACCGCCGCGCCAAATGCGGTTGTGCCGGCGATCGCAGCGGCGTCACGCCCCTTGGAGGTTTGGCCATTCTCGGTCATCAACTGCGATTGAATCGGAATTTCTTGGCCATCGGCGAGCGTGAGACCAGTCAATTCCAGCTTCAACCGTGAGACGCCCGAAACACGGCCAGCCTTCTTTGCCTCCGCCACACGGCCACCTACGGTCTGTCCTTGCCGTGCCACGACCACGCCATTGACGATCACGGGTTGCGCCAGGGTCGCTGTAAACGCGTCACCTTCCTGGTTGCGGTCAGACGAGAGCGCCTCGTTGATGCGCACAGTCAGATAAGTGCCAGCTGGAATGATCAGTTTCCAGGCTGAAGCTTCCTCTTGAGGATTGGCGGTCGGAGCGATCGAGGTTGCGCCAGCGGGCGGATTCGTTGGGACGTTCTGTTGCGCGTCCTGCTGTGCGTTTTGCGAATCGACCTGAGGCGCAGCCTGGGCGTTGGGATCCTGATTCTCTTGAACTGGGGTAGCCATGGTGGGGCTGGGCCCCGGTGCCGTAGTCGCGTGGGGCGCCGTGGCGTTCTGGTTTGACCCACCGCTGCTAAATCGCTGCCAATCATTCTGGTTGCTGCTCGGTTGCTGTGCAGCGCCCAGGCTCTGGGATGAATTCGTGGAACCGCTCTGCGCGAAAGCCGGGATGCCCGCCCCCAGCGTGGCGACGAGCACGCCTAATCCCAACTTCCGAAGCGCCGAAAGAGGCATGACAGTCATAGCGTTCTCCTTACGCCCCCGGCACAGATAGTGCAAACCAACCTCCAATGGGGCTCTCCCGGAACATATACAAACTAGGAGAGTTAGGCGGCTCTGTAATCGCCGATGTGTCCCGAATCGGCCGGAATTCACCACGGTTGGTGGATTTCAACCAGGCTCTCCGATCCGTGCTAATCCCCGAGGTTTGAACGCAACAGACCAGGCTTTCTTCGGGCCAAGCGGCAGCAGCGAGCTTGCGCCAGTAGCCGACATACGAAAACTTTACCGGGCACAAAAATAAAAAGGAGGCGACCCAGGTCGTAAGTCGCCTCCTCGTTGCGCCCTAGGAGTGGAGATACCCGCTGGAATCCCAGCGGGCGGTTGATGATTCAACCTACATCTTTTGAACCCTTTAGGGCAAGGAAAGTTGCCTTTTATTTTGGGAGGCTACCTTTTTCCACAGCATTCTTTCCCTCACCCCGTGCCTACCCTGTATCTTATAGGGAGCACGCAACCTAGAGCCGTGGTAAGACCATCCCATCCCGAGCGGTTGACGGAAGCCGACATACTCGAGCACCTCTCTACCCACCGGCAGCCGCATTCCATAAGGCAGATCGCCGACGCCCTGGACCTCTCGCACGCTGGTCGCCGGGATCTCAAAAAAATCATGGAGCATCTGGCGCACACCGGAGCCATCGAAGAATCCAGTTCCGGTCTTTTCCGGATTCCGGGCCAAAAATCTCCCGAGACCCAGGCCGGACCGCCCGAGGATTCGGCGCAGTCACGAGGGGGCGGCATGAGCCGGGAGGAAAAATCTGCGGCTGGAGGGGCCGGCGCTGCCGCACGTATCGCTTCTGATCCTAATCGTGTCCTGGGGCGCATTGTGATGCATCGCGACGGCTATGGATTTCTCGTTCCCGACCGGCCCGTACCCGGAATCGAGGGCGACCTCTATGTGGGCCGCGACTCGACGGGCGACGCAATGCACGGCGACCGCGTGCTGGCCCACGTTGAGCGGCGGAAGTCGGGCGGACACGCCGAGGCCGTCGTGGTGCGCATCATCGGGCGGGCGCATCCCACGGTGGTCGGCGTATTCCAGTACGGCAGCACCGGCAATTTTGTCCGTCCCTTCGACGAACGCCTGCACCAGGAGATCATCATCCCGCCGGGGGAGGAGCTGACGTCCGAGCTGCGTGCGCGCGTGCGCACGGAGCATCTCTCGAGCGCGGCAGCACGCCGGCGGCTTCGCCTAGGGGAACTCGATGGCGCAGTGGTCAACGTGGAGCTCACGCGATTTCCCCTTACCGGAGTGCAGGCCGCCGGCCGCGTCACAGAAATCCTGGGCCGCACTGGCGAGATGGGGGTGGACGTCGAGATCATCATCCGCAAATACCATCTGCCCCATCACTTCCCGCCCGAGGTACAGGAAGAAGCTGAGAGAGTTTCCCAGGTCGTCAGCGCACGGGAGCGTCAGGGACGAGGAGATTTCCGCGAGCTGCCTATCGTCACGATCGACGGCGAAACGGCCAAAGACTTCGACGATGCCGTGTATGTCGCCCCGCTGCCCGGCGGCCACTGGCAGCTCCAGGTGCACATCGCGGACGTAGCGCACTACGTGCGGCTGGGCAGCGCCCTTGACCGCGAGGCGCGCCTTCGAGGCACGTCCGTTTATTTTCCCGATCGTGCCATTCCGATGCTGCCCGTCGAGCTATCGAACCAGATTTGTTCGCTGAACCCCCGGGCGGACCGGCTGGTGATGAGCGCACTGCTGGAGCTGGATGCGCGCGGGACGACCTTGCGCGCCGAATTCATGCCCGGCGTCATTCGCTCCGCCGAGCGCATGACGTACACGAACGTGTTCCGCGTTCTCGAGGGCGACACGGAGGCCAGCGCGCGCTATGCCGCGCTCGCCCCGCAATTCCGCAATATGCGCGAGCTCGCCATGCTGCTGAATTCGCGCCGCGTTCGCCGCGGAGCGATCGATTTCGACCTTCCCGAGCCTGTGCTGGAATTCGACGCCGCCGGGCGCATGACGGGTATCCTGCGCAGCGAGCGCAATATCGCCCATCGCATCATCGAGGAATTCATGCTCGCGGCGAATGAAGCCGTCGCCGAATACCTGGAAAGCCGCGGCCTCGGTCTGTTGTTCCGCATCCACGAGAAGCCGGATCCGAGAAAGGTGCTGGAATTCGAAGAATTGGCGCAGGCGTTCGGTCATTCGCTCGGCGTCGAAGACCTCTCGGTGCGCCGCCTGCCGGTGCGCCATGGTCGCGTCCAGCCCGGCCGGCGAGGGCCGCGCCACGGCGGCTTCGGCCGGGAGCGGCCCATGACCGTCACGCTGCCCGGCGCCGCCGAATTCCCCATTCGCCCGCAGCACTACCAGAATCTCACGCGCAAAATCACCGGCCGACCCGAAGAGCGAATCCTATCCTACCTGATGCTGCGCTCGCTGAAGCAGGCTCGCTATGGAGCCGACCCGGCGACTGCGGGCCACTTTGCGCTGGCCACGCGCGACTACACGCATTTCACCTCGCCCATCCGCCGGTATCCCGACCTGATCGTTCACCGCTTCCTCAAGTGGGCGCTCGAGCATCGCGATGCGCACGCCGCTGCCTCACCCTCGCAGCGCAGTCGTCGCCTCGGACGGCCCGGGCCGTACACGGCCCCGGAACTCGAAGAGATTGCCATGGAATCTTCTGAGGCCGAGCGCCGCGCCGATGCTGCTGAGCGCGAACTCACGGACTGGAAGACCGCGCAATACATGGAGCAGCACCTAGGGGAGGAATACGCAGCGCTCGTGATCGGCGCGCAAAAGTGGGGCGCTTACGTTGAATTGTTCGATGTGTTTGTCGAAGGGCTTGTCCCCATTGGCGCCATTGAAGAGTTCACCGGGGAACGCTGCTTCTTTCGCGAGCGCGATCGCGCGATCGTCGCTCAGGGCGGCCGCTCGCTGCTCCGGCTGGGGGACCGTGTGCGCGTGCGCGCCGACCGCATCGACCCGTTCTTCCGCCGCGTCGAATTTGCGATCACCGAGCGGGCATGACTCGCTCCTGCTGCTTGGAACTGGACGCCAACTGAGTTATCGTACGGGAGCGCCTACGGGCCGACGCCGCGCGCAGGAGATCTCCTTCATGGCCATCCGCAAATGCCCGGCCTGCCTTACTACCGCTCCTATGGGTACTGCTGTGGCGTATACGAATGATTTCGTTTGCGCAGGCTGTGGCCAGCATCTGGAGGTGTCGGAAGCCAGCCGCGTTCTCGCTTCCGCCGTGGGAATCGTCGCCGGCTACTTCGCGATGAGCGCTGCGCCGCCCACGTATACCACTCTGGGCTGGGCCGCGCCGGTTCTCATTGCGCTGCTGGCTTACGGCTGCGTGTCGGCCCTGTTGCTGATGACGACAGCCGATCTCCGATTAATTCCTGCTCCTGCGCCCCCGCCCGCCGCCGAATCGCATGCCGTTCATAGTGGGCATCACTGATTTTTCAGCTACTTACGGGGACCTTTCGTCTGGGAACCGCTTGCGGTTTTCGCGAGATTTCCCATAACCACTGAGATTTCAATACTCTGCAGGTACCACCCCCAAAGTACTATTGTTGTGCCTGCGACTCCCTCTCCACACTGACAGCGTATGGCTCGCTACGCCAACCTGCTAGGGCGGCGCGTCGAGGTACATTACCGCGCTGGCGAAGTCACGCTTCCCGCGACCGCGCTCTTGGTCGCTGATTCCGGCCGCTCCATCTTTCTTGAGGAGCACTACGTCCTTCGAGGCCGTACACAGACCTTTCGCTGGGAGATTCCCTACAGTTGCATTTTGCGTTTGGAAGAGAGTCACAAGCCCGCGAAACCAGCTCAGGAATACTGTCCCGAAACTCCCATGCCCTCCGCAGGTTCGGCGGACTTGCGGCTGCTGCCTCTCCACGATCCCCTCGAAGAGACCTAACCGCACTCCCGCAGGCCTCGCGTCATCGTTCGTTCGCTTTGCCCATCGAATCCGCAGCGGGTATAGTTGCGGCCTGCCTGCGGCAGGCAGGCCTGCATAGTCCCGCAGTTTTGTAGCGCGGAGGAATCGTAATGACCACACGTGTCGCGTTCATCGGCCTGGGATTGATGGGCCGGCCGATGAGTCTCAATTTGCTGAAGGCCGGCTTTCCCGTAACCGTCTGGAACCGGACGCGCGCGCGGACCGAGCCCCTGGCCGCCGCTGGCGCCTCAGTGGCTCCTTCCCCGCGCGAGGCCGCGCAGCATTCCGACGTGGCCATTACCATCGTGAGCGACCCGCCGGCACTTGAAGCCGTGCTCGGGGGCCCCGACGGCGTGCTCGCCGGATTGAAGCGCGGCAGCCTGCTCATTGATTCGAGCACAGTCTCTCCGGCTCTTGCCCGGCGCGTCGCTTTGGATTGCGCCCAGCGCGCCATCGAGTTTCTGGACGCTCCCGTCACCGGAGGCACATGGGGCGCGGAGAAGGGTGAGCTCGTCTTCATGATCGGCGGCAAGGCTGCGACGCTCGAGCGCGCTCGTCCCGTTTTCGAAGCCATGGGAAAACGCTACTTCCATCTCGGCGAAAACGGCGCGGGACAGACGGTGAAGCTGGCGATGAACCTCATCCTGGCGCTCGAAGTTCAGGCCCTTTGCGAAGCGCTCGCGCTGGTAACCGGATCCGGGATTTCCGGTCAGAAGCTGGTGGAGGTGATGCAGGCGAGCATGGCTCGAGCGCCTGTGCTCGACGTCAAGGCGCCGCTTGTCCTCGAACACAAGTTTGCGCCCAGTTTTCCCCTGCGCCTGATGCACAAAGATATGGGCCTCGCGCTCGAGTTGGGAAATCAAACCGGCGTGTCGTTGCCCGCCGCTGCGGCCGCGCGTGAGGTGTACAACTTCGTGCTCGGCTCTGCGAAAGAGGATCTGGATTTCGCGGCAATCGCGAAATTCTGGCAGCCGCGCTAGCGCGCTTTACGGCTGCGCCGACTCGGGGAAGTAGCACATCGGCAGGTCTCGCGAAGTACGCAGGCCGGCATTGGCGTCGAGCAGCACCGGAATCGCGTTGACGGCAATGGCCGCGGTGGCCAAATCCCCGTGGGTGCCCCCCGGCACCGTCAGCGAGAGATTCGGTACACCCTTCAACTCGATCGTATCGATGGAACTCCCCGCACCCACGTACATTTTCAATTCCATGTGGATCCTGTCCTGTCCGTCTTCGATGCCTCGCGCAATCTGCTGAACGCCGGCGACCTGACCTGCTTCGACGGTTACATACTCGGTCACCACGCGTTCCGTGGCGATGACCGGCTCGATTTTTTCGATAATGTCGTCCAGCTCGTACCCCAGTCCGTCCGCCACCATGGCCACCGATTCCGGCAGCCCGTGATGCTTGAGCGTTCCCGCGGCCACCTGTGAGCGGAATTCCTCCGGTTCGATTCCCGCTCCGATTTTTTTCTGCAGCGGCTCGCGGCGTTGCGAGGCATCCACCTGCCGCACCACCCGCACGGAATCCACGCGCTGCGCTGCTGCGGCCGCCGTCAGCACCAGTTTGTCCATGATGAAGCCCGGATTCACGCCGGTGCCCACCACGGCCACTCCCCATTCTTTCGCTTCCGCATCCAGTTTCGCGCTGATCTCTGGATACTTCCGGAACGGATAGGCCAGCTCCTCGCACGTGGAAACCACGCAGCAGCCGGCCTGAATGCACTCCAGCAGTTGGCCCGCCACTTCCTTCAGGTAGGACGAGGTGCAGTGCACCACTAAATCCACGCCCTGGCCCAGCGCTTCGGCGGCGTCGGCGTATACCTTGATCCCCCAAGGAGCATCCTCGGCTCCTACGAGTTCACCCAGATCCTTTCCAACCTTCGCCGGGTCCATATCAATCGCCCCCGCAAGTTCCAGCGCGTTCTTGGTCCGCATCAGGCGCACGACGGCAGCGCCGATCGGGCCGACACCATACTGCACTACACGGATTTTCCGCTTCGCCATGCTCTCCTCTGGATTGCTGGCCGCTCGCCGGGCTCTCCCCCGCGGCTAAGCGTCAGAAATGAGTCCCCTAAGATAGCGGATACCCTCTGCGGCTTCAACTCTTTCCCGCGTTGCAGCGCTTGCCGCTCTCATCCAGACACGCCATACTCCCCTCTGCAACCATTCCCGGCCCTAGAGCGTTGAAGGAGGGAGTCGTGAGCCGCGAAAAGCTCCCAGTAGAGGAAATCACCGCCGCACTTTCCGGCCTGCCCGGCTGGAGTTATGCCGGCGGGAAGCTGCGCCGCGAATTCAAATTCGAAGATTTCGTGCACGCCTGGGGATTCATGTCCAGTTGCGCGCTGGTGGCGGAGTCTATGAATCACCATCCCGACTGGTCCAACGTGTGGAACCGCGTCACCGTTGAATTGATGACCCACGATGCCGGCGGCGTGACCCAAAACGATATCGAGCTCGCCCGCCGCATGAACCAGCTTCACGGGAAGTGATCCCGCATTGAGCGACGTAAGCGAAGGACGCGGCTGGCGATCCACCGCATCCGTCATACGACTGGCCGTCGGCCTCGCCATTCTCGCGCTCCTGTTCGTCCTGCTGCCGCGCGAACGGATCTGGACGGCCATCCGCAGCATTCCCCTCTCGCTTTGGCTCATTGTCGTCGCTGGCTACCTGGCGGGACATTCGCTCGGGATGATGAAGTACCGCATGATGGTGAATCTCGGCGGCGCGGAACTCAGTTATCCGCAGGCAGCGCAGTGTTATTTCGGCGGACTCTTCGGCACTTTATTCCTGCCGTCAATCGTCGGGGGCGACGTAGTGCGAGTCGGCGTGGGCCTGCGCATGGCACGCCATCGCGCGGGGTTCCTGCTTGGCAGTTTAATCGACCGGTTGATGGACGTTCTCGCCTTGGCCCTCACTGCCGCCGCAGGGGCCGTCCTTCTTCCCGAACAGCTCTCACCGCACAGCCGCCGCATTTTTCTGCTGGCCATGGGTGCAATCACGATTGCAATCGTGGGGACAGCGGCGGTCTTCGCTGCACTGCCGGCGAGACGCTTCTCCTTCCACTTCCGCCGCAATCTCGCACGACTGCGCCAGGCTGGCCGCTCAATGCGCTGCCGTCCGCACGTCGTGCTGGTGTCGCTTGCCGGCGGCGTGGCCGTGCAATCGTCCTTCGTGCTTCTCACAGCAGTCCTCGCCGGGGTTTGCGGGCTGCATCTGCGTCTTCCTGCCTGGTTTCTTGCCTGGCCGCTCGCGAAACTGGCGGCCTTGCTGCCGATTTCACAGGCCGGGCTTGGAGTGCGCGAAGCCGCGCTGGCCGCGCTGCTCGTTCCGTTTGGCGCTCCGCCGGCATTAACTGTAGCAGTCGGCCTGGTCTGGCAAACGGTGATTTATACGGGCGGCCTGCTCTCCGGCCTTCTCGGTCTCCTGGCGCGCCGTATCTCCAACCGCGGCCCGGCGCAAACCGGTGCCCCGGCCGCCGGACAATCGGGATCCACCGGCCGGTTGTAAAACACCTGTATCGCGGATGGCGGCGGATTACTTCAGGGAAGCGCTGAACAACTCGGCCAGCTTTTCGAACGCGCGCTCGGCCTGTGGCTCGTTGTATGCCCGGCTGTCCGGCACGGTCCAGCCGTGCGATGCGCCGGTGTAGGTCTCGCTGGCGTACGTGCCCCCCCAGGAGGTGAGCGCCCGCTCGAGTTTTTCTATCGCCTCTTTCGGCATGGACCGGTCCTCGTCGGCATGGCCGAAATAGAGCCGCGCCTTCACGCGGGGGAGCACCGTATGTGGGCTGGTAGCCGTGTCTGTGCAAAGTCCGCCGCCATGGAACGAAGCTGCCGCCGCAATTCTATCCGGGCGAGCTGCGGCGGCGCGCAATGCCATGCTGCCGGTGAAGCAATAGCCCACAACGCCCATTCCGCCCGTAGTCACCCTCGGCTGCGTGGGCAGAAAATCCACGTATGCGGAAGCGTCATGCTCCATGGCTTCTGGCGTGAGCGGCCCACTCAGCTCGCGAAGTCGCTTCATCGTTCGTTCCTCGCCGAAGTTGAACGGAAAATCGAACAACGGCGGATCTCCGGTGCGATAGAACACGTTCGGCTCCAGCACGCAGAACCCCCTTGCCGCCTGCCGTTTCGCCATCTCGCGTGTCGCCGCTCGTATCCCGACGATGTCCGTCAAATGAATCACGCCCGGCCATGGGCCCTGGCCCTCCGGCGAATAAAGGAATCCGCCTGCCGTTCCGTCTGCCCCCGGGACTTCTACCCATTGCTCGTTCACCTGCATGGTAGGTCTCAGGCTGCGTTCTTCTTCCGGTAATCCGCCAGGATTCCCGTGAACCGGTCCAAATCCGCGCGGTTGTGGTAAATGTGCGTGCTGACGCGGAGCCGTGACGCCGTTGTCCCCCGGCAGCGTATCCGGTGGTTGGTGTATGCCCACTGCTGGAACTTCGGACGGTCGAATCCGGGGAATTCCACCGAGCAGATTCCTGCGGTAAATTCGGTGCCGGGCGCAGAAATCATGACCGCGCCGGGCAGCGCCCCCAGCTTCGCTTTTAGGTAGGCATGCAGCTCGCGGATGCGGCGCTCGATTCGCTCCGGCCCCACCATCTTCCAGAAATCAATCGCCGCCATAAGTCCGGCCAGGATGCACACGCTCGTACTTCCGAATTGCATCAGGCGCGCTGCATGGCTTTTGTAATCGTCCCATCCGCCGGTAGCGATCGTGTTCCACACCTGGTCGCTCGCTCCTTCGCGGATGTAAAGCACTCCGATGCCTTTCGGCGAGAGCAGCCATTTGTGTGGGGTGGTGATGTAGAAATCGCAGCCAATCTCGTGCAGGTTGATGGGGAACTGGCCGATCACGTGCGCCCCGTCGATAAAGGAAAGGATGTAGTTTTGCCGCGCCCATTCGCAAATATCGCGCGCGGGCAACACGCATCCGGTCATCGTGGTGATGTGGCTGGCCATCACCACCTTTGTACGCGGCGTTCGGGCCGCTTCGAACAGGTCCAGAATCTGCTGCTTCGAGGCAGGCGGTTTCGGCAGTGTGATCTCCCGCACCACCACGCCGTAGCGTTTCTGTTTCAGCAGCCACGGGCTCTTGCCGCTGCCATGCTCTTCGTCCGTGTAGATCACCTCATCGCCCGGCTTCAGGTCCAGTCCATTGGCGATGTAGTTCAGTCCTTCCGTGGCGTTGCGCACCAGCGCAATTTCTTCTATCTTCGCGCCCACAAAATCTGCTACCGGCTTTCTGTATACGTCCCAATTGCCGTAGCCCCACAGCGGGTAGAGCTCCGAATCCTCCGACGATTCCATCTGCTCTTCTTTCAGGATGCTTTCGATGTAGGCGCGCAGGATGGGTCGCGGGCAGGAGCCGTTCGTGCCGTTGTTGAGATACAGAAAGCCGGGACGGAAAATCCACTGCTTCCGCAGATCCGTCCAGTATGCCTCCGGATCGCGCGCATAGAGTGCGTCCGACGGCATCGCTGGCTGCGCGCCGCATAAAATTTCTTCGATCAGGCCGCCTGCGCGCGCCGAACTCGCCGCCTGCGCCTCCGGAGCCGCGCCGCTGCGGTCGGCCCACGCGAGCGGCGGCAGCGCCGCGGTTGCTCCCAGCATCCCCAGTAGCTCACGACGGTTCATCATGGCTGTCCTTCCCATCAGATGGCGCCGAGACGGTTTCTGTGGAACAGCTCCAACTCATTGTTCGCGTGAGCAATCGTCTCGAGCTTCGCCACCACGGCTTCGAGCTGGTTGCCGGGAATCGAAAAGTACATCTCGTCGTCGCCCAGGCCCGTGTATACGCGGTTCCCGATGCACCCCGCGCTCGCCCCCGCCCGGCCGTCATCAGCCGTCAGCGGGATAATGGCACAGGTGGGTCGGCCCATCATTCCGCCGTACACCCGCGTCCCCGCTGCCGCTGCTGCCTCCGCCAGCAGCATGATGGCGCGCGGTTTCCCCCGGACCAGCACCACATCCGGCTGGAAGGTCGCTCGATCAAGTGGCGCATAGGAAGCGATTGCCATCGGCCGCCTCCGCTGCGGAATCTGCGGAATCTCTTCCATGCGGATGTACTGAAGCTGGACCATCGTGCCGATCAGGCCTTGAAGCTCGGTTTGTTTTTCTGGCGGCATCGAAACGTTGTGGGTGTGCGCGCCGACTGGGCAGCCGAAATGGTCTTCCGCTGCCGTGTAGAACGCGCGGCCTTCCTCCGCCAATCTCCAATACGTGCAGCCGGAGACGGCGGGCGATTCGATGCGCGACAGCCCCGCTGGCGGCGCTTCGGAAAACGCTACAGCAACTGGAGTGGACTTCAATCCCAGGAGTGACTTAAAACGTTGAGCCGCATTTCTGGATTCCAAGCGATTCTCCCCGCATCTCGCGCACAGGCTCGCATTGGCTCGCGCCTGTGGGGTGCGCGCCAGAGTATATCGGACTGCACGCACGCCTGCCGCTCCGAATTTCTGCGTCCCTGCTATCATGCCGGTTCCCCGCTCCGCCGCGGGCTGCAGCAGGAGGTCCCATGCCCGGACGCCGCACGACGAAGTCATCCGAGACAATTTGCGCACTGCTCACCGCTCTCGACGAGGCGTACGACCACCGCGCCTGGCACGGCACCAACCTCCATGGCAGCTTGCGTGGTCTTTCTCCTTCGCAGGCGCTCTGGCGCCCGGCGCCCGGCCGGCATAATATTTGGGAAGAAGTGCTTCATGCCGCTTACTGGAAATACGTCCTGCGGCAGCGCCTCGTCCGCGGCAAGCGCGGTCAATTCCCGTATAAAGGAAACAATTGGTTCCCTTCGCCCGATGCCGCCGGCCCCCGTGAGTGGAAGCAAGCCCTGGCGCTGCTCCAGCAAACCCACGATTCGCTCCGACAAGCGGTAGCGCAGTTTCCCGCTGCACGTCTCGACGAGCGGCTGCAGGGCCGGTTCTCAGCCTTCGATGCCATTCTGGGCGTGGCTTATCACGACATCTATCACGCCGGCCAGATTCAGCTTTTGAAGCGGCTTCAGAAGGCGTGAAGCGATGAGCCTGTCCTTTGGCGCCGTTTGTCGGCGAGGAATCCTAGCCAGCTTCGGCTTGCTGGTTCTACCGCTTGCCGCCCTGATCTTCCATGCCTCAATCGGTGGGGCCGATCCCTTTGGTCCGCTAACGAAGCGCGACGTGATGATTCCCATGCGCGACGGCATCCGCTTGCACACGGAAATTTACACGCCCCGCCCGCGAAGCAGCGGGTCCGCCGAGCTTCTGCCCGTCCTCTTTGTGCGCACGCCCTACGGCACTGACGACGACCTGCTCGGCAATTCTCATGAGCTCGCTACCTATGGGGATCTGCTCGCCGATGGCTACATCTTCGTGATTCAGGACATCCGCGGGCGCTATGACTCGGAGGGCGATTTCGTGATGTTGCGCCCGCCCCGGAATCACGCCGATGCAAAAGCCATCGACGAGTCCACCGACGCCTGCGACACCATCGACTGGCTGCTCAAAAATGTTCCCGGAAACAACGGGCGCGTCGGCATCACTGGAATTTCCTATCCCGGCTGGCTCGCGGAAATGGCAGCGCTCGATCCCCATCCGGCCTTGCGCGCCGTTTCCGAGCAGGCTTCCATCGCCGACATGTTCCTGGGCGACGATTTCCATCACAACGGAGCTTTCCGGCTGAGCTACGGCTTCGAGTACACGGCCATGCTCGAAACCTCGAAAAGAAACTACGATTTTCCATTCGATGAAGAGGACACATACAACTGGTATCTTCGGCTCGGGCCGCTCTCCAACGCCAACGCTCGCTACTTTCACGAGAAACTGCCCACTTGGAACAATTTAATTGCCCATCCCAACTATGATGAGTTCTGGCGTCGGCAGACGCTTGCCAGTTACGTGGGCCCGCCCGAAGTGCCCAACCTGAACGTGGCCGGCTGGTGGGATCAGGAGGATTTCTACGGCCCGCTGGAAATTTACGAGCTTCAGGAGAAACACGGCTCCAATCATTGGAATTTTCTGGTCGTCGGTCCGTGGAATCACGGAGGCTGGGCGCATGGAGACGGCCGCACACTCGGCCCTGTCGATTTCGGAAGCGACACCGGCCGCTATTTCCGCAAACAGATCCAGGCTCCCTGGTTCGCCTACTGGCTCAAGGACAAGGGAACACTCCCATTCGCCAAAGCCGAGCTGTTCCAGACCGGCTCGAACCGCTGGATTTCCTACGACGAGTGGCCGCCGCGGAACTCCGCCTCACGGAATCTGTATCTCCGCGAGCATGGCACGCTCTCTTTCGACGCGCCTGCGAGCACCAGCGACGACGGCTTCGATTCCTACGTCTCTGACCCCGCGAATCCTGTGCCTTACCGCCTCCGCCC